>JANLHY010000725.1 GCA_024653795.1 Candidatus Brocadiaceae bacterium
GGGTGTAACATGTATAAGCTGCCACGGAAATGACCACCGTTTCATTGCAAAGAAGCGAGGCCACGTTTCTGCAAGCACCTGCGGCGAGTGCCATCAGAATCAATATCTTGACTTCAGAGAAAGCGCGCATCTACAGGGGCATCCTGTAGCTGCCATCAGTAAATTTAACGTAATTAGCACAAGATTGTTGAATATAAAAGATTGTAAAGAATGTCACAAGTTGGGATTAAGCTATGAGTTCGATAGGGTCGGAGGAAGTTGCAATGCCTGCCATCCAAGCCACAAGTTTTCGGTGGCTGATGCAAAGGCATATGATGCCTGCGAAAAGTGCCATATTGGAGGGCCAGAGCATTCTCAGTTAGACACCAGTGAAAGGTCAATCTTCGGGAAGGTTCAGAGATTGCGCAGTCAGGGTCTGATTACCAAAGACTTGGTTACCTGCCAGTCTTGCCATGGTCCAGACAAATCGCATAATTTTAGTAAAACATTTTTACCGCAGAATATTGAAGTGTTACTCTTTGGGAGTACGGGACTGGTAAAGCTCCCAACAACGCACAGGTAGTACTAATTGACTTGAAATAATTTCAAGATTCATTTAACATAATCCCACCGCCTAAAAACGGTGGGATTTTTTTTGCCTACGTATACAAACGAAAGGGCTAAAATGGGGAAAAATATCGTACAAAAAATTTTCAGCTCGCATCTTGTCTCTGGCAAGTTAAAGGTTGGTGAGGAGATCGCCATTTCTGTCGATCAAACCCTCACACAAGATGCTACCGGAACTATGGCTTATTTACAGTTTGAAGCCATGGGTATACCAAAAGTTAAAACAAAACTTTCGGTCAGTTATGTTGACCACAATACACTTCAAACAGGTTTTGAGAACTTTGACGACCATTTATTCCTTCAGAGCATTGCGAAAAAATATGACATTTATTTTTCCAAACCGGGGAATGGTATCTGTCACCAGGTGCATTTGGAGCGGTTCAGTGTGCCGGGGGAAACCTTGCTGGGCTCAGACAGCCACACGCCGACGTGCGGCGGGCTGGGAATGATAGCAATTGGTGTAGGCGGACTTGACGTAGCGATTGCTATGGCTGGTGGGCCGTTTTATATAACAATGCCAAAGGTCGTATTGGTAAAACTGTCCGGCGCATTACGACCGTGGGTAACTGCAAAAGATGTGATATTAGAGATATTGAGAAGGTTAACGGTAAAGGGTGGCGTCGGGAAAATATTTGAATACGGAGGCGAAGGGGTAAAGACGCTTACGGTAACAGAACGAGCTACAATCACCAATATGGGCGCTGAGCTTGGGGCGCTTACCTCGATCTTCCCCAGTGATGCGCAAACAAAAAAATATCTCAAAATGCAAGGCAGAGAGGACGTCTGGACGCCGTTAAAAGCCGATGCGAGCGCTAAGTATGACGAAGTAGTTGAGATTGATCTTTCAACTTTAGAACCACTGATTGCCAGACCCCACAGTCCGGACAATGTCTGCAAAGTGAGTGAAATTAAAGGTACGAAAGTTAATCAGGTCTGTATCGGGAGTTGTACGAATTCCTCGTATCATGACCTTATGGTATCTGCGTCAATGTTGAAAGGTAGAAGTGTCCATCCGGATGTAAGCCTCACCATTTCTCCAGGTTCGAGACAGGTGTTGGAGATGATTTCCCAAAATGGCGCTTTAGCAGATATGATTGCTGCGGGTGCACGCATTATTGAGGTTGCCTGCGGTCCTTGTATTGGTATGGGACAAGCCCCACCTTCCGGAGGCGTTTCCGTGAGGTCATTTAATAGAAACTTTGAAGGTAGAAGCGGGACGGCCGACGCCCAGGTTTACCTGGTAAGCCCGGAAACAGCTATAGCAACGGCAATCAACGGCGTTATTAGCGATCCGAGAGATTTTGGTGATCCGATAGTTATCAAATATCCAAAAAGCTTCATTATCGATGACAGCTTGATCATTCCCCCTTCGGAAAAACTAGAGGAGGTATCCATTATCAGAGGCCCAAATATAAAACCTCTGCCAAAGAAAGAACCTATGCCTGATACGGTGAAAGGGGACGTCCTTTTGAAGGTGGGAGACAATATCACCACAGACCATATCATGCCGGCAGGGGCAAAGGTTTTACCACTGCGGTCGAATATTCCTGCCATATCTGAATTTGTATTTGAAAAAGTGGACAAAGACTTCGTAAAACGCGCAAAGGAAAAGGGCGGCGGTTTTCTTATCGGCGGGGTAAATTATGGTCAAGGTTCGAGCAGGGAACATGCGGCTCTGGCGCCCAGGTATTTAGGGGTAAAGGCAGTTATTGTCAAATCCTTTGCCCGTATCCATCGCGCAAATCTTGTGAACTTTGGCATCTTGCCATTAACCTTTGAAAATGAAAATGACTATAATCTATTCGATCTGGGAGATACCATTGAGCTGCCTGATATAAAAAATAGATTAAAATCCAAGACAAAGATTATAATAAAGAATATAACAAAAAGTGAGGAAGTGAAAGTAACACACACATTGACCCCTCGTGAAATTGATATACTTTGTGTTGGTGGTTTATTGAATTACCAAGCACAGATTTGTAATGTTTGTAAGAAAGAAGACGCCTAACTCTTTTGTGCTTATAGTTTGCTGATTTTGTTGGTCTTAAGAAGTCAACTACTATCGGTCGAAGCCTATAGTAGTTGACTTTTTTCTGTTTAGTTTCTCACAACCTCCTCAGCGTTTCTGCGGTGAGCTAAGCAATTTCCCTCAAAAGTAGGTATTCTTTTATCTTTTCTGTGTGCATCCGTGTCCATCCGCGGCTAACATTTAATAAATTTCGTGTAAATTCGTGTCCATTCGTGGCTAAACTCAATTCTGTAAATCATTAAATACCTTGACAACAAAAATCGTTTAAGCTATAAAATGGCCAGCTTAAGCTTTTGACCCCTATGATATTCCAGGAGAATGATTGATGTCTCGGACTGTTAAAGAGAAAAAGAACCAAAATGATGAACCCTTAGAGAAGAAACTCTGGAAGGCAGCCGACAAGTTGCGGAAGAATATGGACGCAGCCGAATACAAGCATATTGTATTGGGCTTAATCTTCCTGAAATACATTTCTGACGCCTTTGAAGAACTTCATCAAAAGCTGAAAGAAGGCAAAGTCGCCTATGAAGGTGCAGACCCCGAAGATAAGAACGAATACACTGCCGAAAAGGTTTTCTACGTGCCTCCTTCTTCGCGCTGGGGCTGGTTGCAGGGTCGTGCAAAACTTCCCACCATAGGCAAAGATGTAGATGAAGCCATGGATGCCATCGAAAAGAACAACTCTTCACTGAGAGGAGTGTTGCCCAAAGTATTTGCACAGGAGAAGCTAGACAAACAGAGCCTTGGCGGTTTGATTGACCTTGTGGGCAGCGCGGAATTGGGTACTAAGGAAGCCAAAAGTAAAGACCTCCTGGGCAGGGTATTTGAATACTTCTTAGGCGAATTTGCACTGGCAGAAGGGAAGAAAGGTGGCCAGTTCTACACTCCGGGCAGCGTAGTGAAGTTGTTGGTGGAGATGTTGGAACCGTACGAAGGCAGGGTTTTTGACCCATGCTGTGGTTCGGGCGGTATGTTCGTGCAGAGTGAAAAGTTTGTGGAAGCCCATCGGGATTACTACAAAAAACATAATGGCAAAAAATTAACTCTTAGCCCCAAAGACCGTATCTCTATTTACGGACAGGAAAGCAACCAGACCACCTGGCGTTTGGCCAAGATGAATCTGTCCATCCGTGGTATTGACAGCAGCAACGTTAAGTGGAACAATGAAGGCTCATTCTTGAATGATATGCACAAAGATCTGAAGGCAGATTACATCATTGCCAATCCACCCTTTAATGACAGTGATTGGAGTGGAGAGTTACTTCGTGACGATGCCCGGTGGAGCGTGCTGGGCCAGAAATTACCACCACCGCCAGCAAATGCCAACTACGCCTGGATACAACAATTCCTCTATCACCTGGCGCCTTCCGGGCAGGCAGGATTTGTGTTAGCCAAAGGTTCGCTGACCACCAAAACCAATAATGAGGGCGATATACGCAAGGCAATGGTGGAAAACGATTTGATTGATTGCATCGTCAATCTCCCTACCAAGCTATTTCTCAATACACAAATACCCGCCTGTCTGTGGTTCTTGCGCCGCAACAAGCAAAAACGCAAAGGCAAAATACTGTTTATTGATGTCCGCAACATGGGCTTTTTAATAAACCGTAAAAACAGGGATTTGTCTGATGAAGATATTGCCTTGATTGCAGCCACCTACCACAACTGGCGTACAGGTGAAGTCGAATACAAGGATGTGCGGGGTTTCTGCAAATCAGCAACCCTGGATGAAGTGAGAGCATTGAACTACGCATTAACACCGGGCAGATATATTGGCTTGCCCGATGATGAAGACGATTTCAATTTTGAGGAAAGGATTATAAAATTGAAAGCTGAGTTGAAACAGCAAATGCAGGAAGAGATAAAGTTGAATGAAATAATTAATAATAATCTTGAAAAAATCTCGATTATAGTAAAACCTTAAAAGGTATAATTATGATTACGCAGCAACAGGCGGATTATCTCCTTGCTCTGTCAAAGCACATCATTGAAGGTGATGCAGTTTTAGAAAGAAAAATGTATTCTCCATCTTTTCCTATTGACGACCGAGTATATATGGTCTCAAAAGCTGACAATGAGTTCTCCTTCTTTCTGGAAATAACACAAAGCTCCAAGAAAAATTTGAAATTGACTTTACATTTTCAAGAAGAAGATGCGAGTATCGGTTTATTGAGGGTTGATTTCAATGGAAGGCATCCTAATCCTGAAATTGCAAATGATAAAGTACCTGATATTTTTAAACCCTTTGCGGGTCAGTGGCTTGAGGAAAGCCACATTCATTATTTTATTGAGGGCTATAAACCATTGTCATGGGCTATCCCGCTGAAAGCAGATAATACGTTTTCTGTTAAGGATTTTACCGATGCGAGTGAACTTGGAAATATCATTCGGGTGTTTGGGAATAAAATCAATCTTCAAACCGTTTTAGATATTAGCATTCAAAGGCAATTTATATGAACTGGATTGACCGACTTATAGATGATTACTACCGCTTTCTCAGGCAAAAAACGGTAATTACAGAATTGTCGTCAAGTGATTGGATTGAAATAAGCACTCCGTTTACAGACGTGTTTAATGACACCATTGAAATTTATGCGAAGAAGAGTAACGGGAAAATTATTTTATCGGATGATGGGCGAACTTTAAAAAATCTTGAATTAAGCGGGATTGAAATATCACGCTCTCAAAACAGGAAAGAAATGCTGGAAAGAATACTATTGAACTATGGAATACGACTCGAAAATAAAGAATTGATTGCAGAAGCGACTGAAAGTACTTTTCCTCAAAAAAAACTCAACCTGCTTGCTGCCATTTCCGAAGCAAATGATTTGTATGTGCTGGCGAAACACACTGTTGCAGGTCTTTTCCGGGAAGACGTAAAAGCATATCTTGATGAACAAGAGTTAGTATACACACCTTACTTCATTTCAAAAGGAAGCACTGGCCTGGAATTTACCTTTGACTTTCAAATTGCATACCGGCAAACCGAACTTTTAATTAAAGCATTTAATACAATAAATAAACTCAATCTGCCTCATTTTCTGTTCACATGGGATGATGTTAAGCAAGTGAGAGAAAAACAAACGGAAAAAAAGGTAATTGGTCTGGCGGTAATCAATAACGAAGACCGTGAAGTGAAGGCTGAATACCTTGAAGCCTTACAAAACAAGGGAGCCGAATTTATTTTATGGACGGACAGAAATAAACCAGAGAACGTCAAAAAACTGAAAGCGGCTTAAAATGTCTGAGTGGAAGGAGTATAAAATCAAAGAATTGGGCTTGGTTGTTACAGGGAAGACACCATCAAGTAAATTTCCTGATGAGTTTGGTGATGCTATGCCATTTGTAACACCGACTGATTATAGAAATTTCAGGAGGTGGACTGCCTTTGCGGAAAGGAGTTTATCAGAAAAAGGTATAGAAAAACTTAGAAATAAAATATTACCTCCTTCATCTGTATTGGTTACTTGTATAGGCTCAGATATGGGCAAGGTGGTTATGAATAAAGTTCCAGTAATAACCAACCAGCAAATTAATTCTATCATACCTAATCAAGAATTGGTTTTCCCTGATTTTCTATATTACAAACTTGTTGACAATTACGAAACATTAAGAATGCATGGCCAGGCAGGTACAGCCGTTCCCATTGTTAATAAAGGTGATTTTGAAGAAATAAACTTACCAATTCCCATTGACTTAGAAGAACAAAAATCCATCGCCTCAATCCTCAGCAGCCTGGATGAAAAGATAGACCTGCTACACCGCCAAAACAAAACCTCAGAGGCATTGGCGGAGACGCTGTTCAGGCAGTGGTTTGTGGAGGATGCGGAGGAGAGTTGGGAGACTGGGAAGTTGGGGGATGTAATTGAACTGATCTATGGGAAAGGATTAAAAGAAGAAATAAGATCTGGCACTGGGTTTCCTGTTGTTGGATCAAGCGGCATTGTCGGCTATCATTCAGAGTTTTTAGTTGAATGTCCCGGTATTGTAATTGGAAGAAAAGGCACGCTTGGAAAAGTGATTTATCTTTTTGAAAACTTCTTCCCGATTGATACGACATACTTCGTAAAATCAAAAGTGAATTCGGAGGGGCTTTTCTATGAATATTTTCTGTTGAAGACTTTGAATTTTGAGGACATGAATACAGATTCAGCAGTTCCGGGGCTGAATAGGGAAATTGCACTTTCAACTGAAATCAAAATTCCTCCATTTAAAAGAGTTAAGGAATATAATAGTTACTGTGCTACTCTATTTAGAAAACTTAAACAAAATAACACCCAAATTCTTACCCTTACTCAAATTCGGGATACATTGTTACCCACGCTGATGAGTGGGGAGGTGAAGGTGAAAAAATCTATACAAACAAATTTATATGCAACTATTTGAAACTAATTTACTAATGGCAACAGCAGACCAAATAAAAACACTAATTAAATCTCATTTTGAAAATGACCCGGATCGTTTCATGACTATTGCACTTCAAATTGCAGCTCATGAGGCAAAACACGGTCATGGTGGCTTTGCAGATGAAGTCAGAAAGTTAATTGATAAGTCCAAAACCTCTCAATTCAAGATTAAACCGATTAGCCCTGAACTAAGTGGGTTAATAATTGAGGTGGAACCAAAAGAAAGATTGGCAGAATTAATTGTTTCGGACGAATTAAAAAATAAGATACAGAGAATATTAAAAGAGTGCAGGCAAAAGGATAAGCTGGAAAAATATGGACTATCGAATCGGAGAAAATTACTTTTAACAGGACCGCCGGGTACTGGAAAAACAATGACTTCATCTGTTATTGCGAAAGAATTGCACTTGCCTTTATTTATTATTTTGATGGATAAAATGATAACCAAGTTCATGGGTGAAACGAGTGCAAAATTAAGGCAAGTTTTTGATGTTATTAAAGATAGGCCAGGTGTTTATTTTTTTGACGAATTCGATGCAATTGGAGCCGAAAGAGGGATGGACAATGATGTTGGTGAAATGAGAAGGGTGGTAAATTCATTCCTCCAATTTATAGAGCAAGACAAGTCTGAAAGCATGATAGTGGCAGCCACCAATAACGTTACGCTACTAGACAAAGCACTTTTCAGAAGATTTGATGATGTGCTTCACTACAATTTACCTACTAAGGCAGAAGTTAAAGAGCTAATAGAAAATCGTCTGGGGCCATTTATGGACAATATTAAAGCAGACAGCATTTCAAATATTGCAGGTAAACTCAGCCATGCGGAAATAACTCAGGCATGTTTAGATGCTATTAAAGAAGCTGTTTTAGAAAATAAAACTACAGTTGATAAAACACTATTGGAAAGAATGCTCAAAGACAGAAAAAAATTCTATCGTGTTCAGAAAAGAACTAAATGAATAAACAGCAACCACATATTTTTATAAATAACTATGCGAAAGAGCTTAATTATACTGCTCCTCCAAAGCATAATGTTGGCCCGAAGATTCCGCAGAGAAACCGATCCAGTCACAGCCAGAAGCTGATTCAACAGTTTAATGCAATTTGGGAAGAAGTCGCACAAAAGGCTCAACAACGACAAGCGGTATCATTGCCTACTAAAGAAGGGACGTACCTTGAGTTTAAAAGTCAGGCGGGTTTTGATTTGATTACTAAAAGTCTGGAGGACTTACGAAAAGGAATAAGAATTCTTAATGTAAGAACTGTTGAAACTGGCGATATAGCCGAAACATGCGCTACCATTTACATACCACCAGGTAAGGAATCATATTTTCTAAATAAGGTGCAGGATTATGCACAAAAAGAAACCAAAAAGGGATATCCCCGCAACGCCAAACTTGTAAATTGCATTGAAGATGTTCGATTGGCCATTCTTGAATCGTTTTGGCAAGATCCGGTTGACGTAATGCCAGACCATAATGCCAAATGGTGTGAGGTGTGGCTAAGATCGGACAAGAGCCTGCCTTCTCCAGAAGAGAATCTAAAAGAGGTTTGCAATAACCTTAATGTTTTTTTGGGTGAAGGCAAACTGGTTTTTCCGGAACGAGTTGTTGTTCTTGTTAAAGCAAATCGAGACCGGCTGTCTGAACTGATTGACCAGTGTTCTGGAATAGCCGAATTTCGTTTAGCGAAAGAAACAGCAAGGTTCTGGGTGGAAGAATCAAACATTGAACAAATTGAATGGGTAAAAGATTTACAATCGCGAACAGAAATAATAGATACCAATGTTTGCGTTTGTGTTTTGGATACGGGGGTAAATAACGGCCATTTGTTATTAAACCCGGTTCTGTCAGACAAAGATTGTCATGCATATAATCTGGTATGGGGAGTGAATGACCATGATGGACACGGTACTCTTATGTGCGGGTTATCGGCCTATGGCAATTTTGAACAAATTCTTTCTTCTGGTGAGAAAGTTCAGCTAACACATAAACTTAGTTCGGTAAAAGTTTTACCTCCTAAAGAACAAAATGACCCGAAACTTTATGGGTATATTACCCAACAGGGAATTAGCCTTTCTGAAATTCAGTCTCCTAATCGACAGCATGTTTTTTGTATGGCCATTACTTCCGAAGAGGATGTAAATAGGGGGAGGCCATCTTCTTGGTCTGGTGCAATTGACCAAATAACCTTTGGAGTAACTGAGGACGATAAAAGACTATTCATTGTTTCAGCCGGTAATGTAATGAAAGAAGATGACTGGAAGAATTACCCCACAAGTAACCTTTCCAAATCTGTTGAAGACCCAGCGCAATCTTGGAATGCCTTAACAGTTGGGGCATTCACCGAAAAAATTCAAATAACTAACAACAATTACGCGGGTTATAAGCCGTTAGCTCCGCATGGTGGTCTTTCGCCATATAGCACTACGTCCTTAACTTGGGAAGGTACTAAATGGCCAACGAAACCAGATATTGTTTTTGAAGGCGGAAATCTTCTTGTCTCATCTAAAGGTGAAATTTTTGATAACTTTGAGGATTATGCTTTATTGTCAACTTCGAGTGAAATAACAAAACGTCAATTCGATTTAATATCAGGTACGAGTGCAGCTACAGCACAAGCAGCATGTATGGCTGCAAAAATCCAGGTACAATATCCAGATGCATGGCCTGAAACTATCAGAGCATTAACGGTTCATTCCGCAGAATGGACAAAGCAGATGATTGCACAATTCGGAATTGACTCAAAAAGGAAAAAAGATGTTCAACAATTGTTGAGAATTTCAGGTTATGGTGTTCCAAACTTTAGTAAAGCCTTGTATTGCGGTGGAAATAGCTTAACACTTATTGCTCAGGAATATATTCAGCCATTTGACATAAATGAAGATGGACGTCCAGTTACAAAAGACATGCACTTTTACGAGTTACCTTGGCCAAAGGAAGTATTGTTAGAACTGGGAGAAACAGAAGTTAAATTAAGAATTACGTTATCTTATTTTATTGAGCCCGGTCCTGGAGAAATAGGGTGGAAGGACAGATATAGGTATCCTTCATTTGGATTAAGATTTGACTTGAACTCACCCTTGGAAACGAAAGATGAGTTTATAAAACGCATCAATAAGGCAGCAAGGGAAGAAGGCGAAGAATTGGAGAATGATAGTGGTAGCCAGCGCTGGCTTATTGGTTCTAATGGGAGAAGTCTGGGTTCAATTCATTCGGATGTTTGGGTAGGTAATGCTGCTGAAATCGCATCCTGCAATTTGATAGGGATTTTCCCGGTTATCGGCTGGTGGAGAGAGAGGAGTTATTTAGGAAAATTGAAAGCAAAGGGAAGGTACTCTCTGATTGTTTCCCTTGAAACGCCAAGACAAGATATTGATATTTATACACCCGTTTTAAATAAAGTTAGGGTTCCTATTGCAGTAAACGCTTCAGAAGCTAAGAGAGCTGAATAATAACTAAAATCACAGAAAACGATATAGAACTTTACCCCATTGAAGAATTAGAAGGCCTGGGCTTTCAATTCCTTCACTGACCAAACGTTACCCAGGCTGGTGAGTGGAGAGATGAGAAGGAGGGGGGTATGGATTGTAATATACTAACGCAATATGACTAAAAAATGGGAGGTGTAACATGTTGTTAGTTAAAGGTACTTATAAGGATGGAAAGGTGATTATTCGGGAGGAAATAAAAACAGAAAAACCGGTTAGTGTCATAGTCACTTTTTTGGAAGAGGTAAAGACACCTGCCTTAAGAAGACTTGATATAAACAAGTTCTCCTTTAAAAAGGCCAGGAAGCTGTTGGAAAGTTATAAAGGGTCGCTAAGTGATGCGATTATAGAAGAGCGCAGGAGCGCTGTATGAAGTTATTTCTGGATACTTCTTCCCTCATCAAGCTTTATCATCAGGAAGAAGGGGCTGACTTTGTAATGGATAGGGTGAATAATTTTTATTTGACAGATACTCTGAAATATCCAAGGGATTGCTTCGGAAAAGGCCCTCGCAATGACAAGCTAATACCTTTTGGACAGCCCCATATATTTGAACCGGTACGGAAACAGAAAAGAAATGCTAAACGTCTTTTATTTTGTCATTGCGAGGAGGAACGACGAAGCAATCTCTTTTTGTAATGCCAGATTCAGTCGGGGTAATTGTAATGGACAAATTATACTCCGTTTACATAATGACGAATAGAAACAATACGGTGCTCTATACAGGGGTAACGAATGATCTCAGAAGAAGAGTATATGAGCATAAAGAGAAAAAGGTCGAAGGATTTACAAAAAAGTATAATGTTACCAAGTTAGTATACTACGAGGTATTTCGTGGCGTAAGGGAGGCCATATCCCGAGAGAAGCAAATTAAGGGTGGCTCAAGGGCTAAAAAAATAGAGTTAGTTAACGGAATGAATGCAGGATGGAGGGATCTATATGATTGTTTGTGAGATTGCGGAGCCTGTTCCGAATGAAATGAGGAATCTTCTTCAAGGTTTGCTTTGGCTTCGCCTCGCAACCGTTCCTCCTCGCAATGACAAAGGATTAGATGGGTAACAAAAGCAGGACTTACGCGTTTTGCTATGGATGACAGGGGATTAGATAAAGACCGAGACACATGAGCAAACTCACCGAGAATAACATAGAAACCTTCGCCCTCGAAGTACTTCAGACATTGGGCTGGGAGTATGTTCACGGTCTGGCTATTGCTCCGGGCGCAGAGAATGCCGAGAGGGAAAGTTTTGAGCAAATCATTTTAACGCAGCGCTTACGCAAAGCTGTTGCAAGGTTAAACCCTGATATTCCTGCGGATGCCAAGGAACAGGCTGTGCAAAAAGTGTTGCGTATTTATTCACCCGACATGCTGCACAACAATGAAACCTTTCACCAGTTTTTGATTGAGAAAGTAAAAATACCATATCAGCAAGATGGCTATGAAAGAAGTTATGAAGTGGCAATTATTGATTTCAGCCATCCTTCCAACAACGAATTTTTAGTGGTCAATCAGTACACAATCATAGAGAACAACCAGAACAAACGGCCTGATATCTTACTCTTTGTCAATGGTATTCCAATCGTGCTGATTGAGTTGAAGAATGCAGCGGATGAAAACGCTACCATCAGGAAAGCATTTGACCAGATTCAAACCTACAAAGCCACCATTCCTGGCTTGTTCACTTACAATGCGGTCTGCATTATATCCGATGGAATGGATTGCAGGGCAGGAAGCGTTTCTGCAGGGTTCAGCCGCTATATGACCTGGAAAAGCACAGACGGCAAAAAAGAAGCATCACGGTTTATTCCACAGCTAGAAATCCTGATAACAGGAATGTTGAACCCCACTACCTTATTAGACCTTGTCCGCAACTTTATAATATTTGAGAAATCAAAGAAAAAAGACCCAAAAACAGGCATCACACAGGTTGAGACTGAAAAGAAGTTAGCAGCCTATCATCAATATTATGCAGTCAATAAAGCAGTAGAAAACACGATCAAAGCAGCTTCTGCAAATGGAAACCGCAAAGGCGGTGTTGTATGGCACACACAGGGCAGCGGCAAATCCATTTCAATGGTTTTCTACACAGCCAAGCTGGTTTTAAGCCTGAATAATCCCACCGTTGTAGTTATTACAGACCGCAACGACTTAGACGACCAGCTATTTGACACCTTTGCATCCTCAAAGCAGTTGCTGAGACAGGAACCGGTACAGGCAAGAGACAGGGAGCATTTGAAAGACCTGTTGAACGTTGCATCCGGCGGTATTGTGTTTACAACCATCCAAAAGTTTTTACCCGAAGCAGGTAAGGCAGAATACGACAAGCTCTCAGATAGAACCAATATTGTGGTCATTGCAGATGAAGCACACAGAACGCAGTATGGCTTTGATGCAAAGATAATTGATGAAAAAGACAAAGAGACAAAAGAGGTAATCGGCAAACGCATAGCCTACGGCTTTGCCAAGTATATGAGAGATGCCTTGCCAAATGCGACTTACATTGGTTTTACAGGCACGCCCATTGAAGGCACAGACGTAAACACCCCGGCAGTATTCGGGCAGTATGTTGACATATACGATATTTCACAATCAGTTGCCGATGGTGCCACCGTTAAGATTTATTACGAAAGCCGTCTGGCAAAAGTCAATCTGGATGAAGAAGGTCGACGCCTAATTGAGGAATTCGATAAAGAGCTTGAAGAGGATGAAGAAATAACCGATAAGCAAAGAGCAATGGCCAAATGGGCAAAACTGGAGGCCATTGTAGGCAATCGGGAACGGATAAATAACTTAGCCAGGGATATTGTTACACACTTTGAGCAACGGCAAGCCGTATTTGATGGGAAGGGTATGATTGTGGCCATGAGCCGTAGAATTGCAGTTGACCTCTACAATGAGATCCTCAAGCTAAGGCCGGAGTGGCATCATGATGATCTGACTAAAGGCGTAATCAAGGTTATTATGACTGCATCAAGCGCAGACGGCCCTGTCATGCAGAAGCAGCACACCACCAAGACACAACGCAAGGCTTTGTCAGATAGAATGAAAGACCCGGCAGACCCGTTGAAACTGGTTATTGTTCGGGATATGTGGCTCACCGGTTTTGACGCGCCCTGTTTGCATACGCTGTATGTAGATAAGCCCATGAGAGGCCACAATCTGATGCAAGCCATAGCAAGGGTGAACAGGGTATTCAAAGACAAGCCCGGTGGTTTAGTGGTGGATTATTTAGGCATTGCAACAGACCTCAAAAAGGCATTGGCTTTCTATGCTGATTCAGGCGGAAAAGGCGATCCAGCAGAAAGTCAGGAAAAGGCGGTTGAAATGCTTATTGAAAAATTGGAAGTAGTACGCCAGCTTTTCTTTGAAGAAAGTAAAACAAAAGAGGCTATCCTTGCCGCAGAACCTGCCGCCTATTATGGCAACTATCCGGGAACAGGTTTTAATTATAAGCGTTTCTTTTCGGCATCGCCCAAAGAAAAGCTCTCCATTATCTTACAGGCAGAGGAACACATCTTAGGTTTGGAAGATGGCAAGAACCGTTTCATCAATGAAGTAACATTGCTCAGTAAGGCTTTTGCTCTGTCCATACCTCACGAAGAAGCATTGGCAATAAAAGATGAAGTTGCATTCTTTCAGGCAGTCAAAGCAAGGCTTGTAAAGTTTGTGGGTGGCGGCACAGGCAGGTCAGATATAGATATTGAAACAGCCATAAAGCAGATAATTGATGAGGCATTGAGTTCCGACCAGGTAATAGATATATTTGATGCGGCAGGTATAAAGAAGCCTGAGATATCTATTCTGTCAGAGGAATTTTTGTTAGAGATAAAGGGAATGAAGCATCAGAACCTTGCTCTTGAATTGTTGAAGAAAATCCTCAATGACGAAATCAGAGCCCGTTCAAAAACCAAACTGGTGAGAAGTAAGGCATTGCTTGAAATGCTTGAAACTGCCATCAAGAAGTATCAGAACAATTTGCTCTCAACAGCCGAAATCATTCAGGAATTGATTGAGTTAGCCAGGGAGATTAAGGCATCAGACCAGAGAGGCGCAAAACTTGGTTTATCCGAAGATGAATTGGCTTTCTATGATGCGTTGGAGATAAACGATAGTGCAGTGCAGGTTTTGGGTGATGAACAACTCAGATTGATTGCGCGGGAAATTGCAGAGAAGGTAAAGGCTAATGCAACTATAGATTGGACAATTCGGGAAAGTGCAAGGGCAAAGCTGATGGTCCTGGTAAGAAGGACTTTAAACAAATACGGGTATCCTCCGGACAAACAGCAAAAGGCTATTGATACCGTCCTGAAGCAAGCGGAGTTATTGGCAGATTACTTTGTAAAAGGATAAGTTTCGATATGAAAAAAATATTACTGGTAGTTCTTTTATTAAACGTGCTGCTTCTATTTCAAAAAATCAGCCATGCAGATTCGCCGATTACGGCTACCAAGTTTTACGAGGCGTATCTGGATGTTAAAATGGTGGAAAGGGCGCATCTGGAAGGTGTGATGGGTTTCGAAATTGCAGAGTTTCTAACGTCCACGGAAAACCCAATAGATGCTAAGGCAGCAGTAATTAATGCCCTTTCATGGAAATTTGATGGGAAAAATAATGCGGAATTATATGCGTATTACCTGGCGTTATTGTATCACGTGTCAGTTACAGAACTGGATACGGAATTCCTCAGCGCAGATGAGATATTTTGCATAGGTTATTTAACGGCAATGGACGATTACTTCCATCCGGAGAAGGCTTTGCCAATACTTGAAGAAGCGCATAAGGTGATGAAGGACAGTTTTACAGTTTCAATTATTATGGCTCTTACAATTGGGCAAAAGGTTATGGACTATGATTGGTGTGAGGTGTGGCGGCTTACTGAAGGTGTCTTAAAAAACAAAGAGCTTAAACAGGATTTACGTCCTGAGGCGATAAAAATGATTGTAGGCT
Organism: Candidatus Brocadiaceae bacterium; assembly: GCA_024653795.1. Classification (GTDB taxonomy): domain Bacteria; phylum Planctomycetota; class Brocadiia; order Brocadiales; family Brocadiaceae; genus Wunengus. The sequence continues at coordinate 15,480 of JANLHY010000725.1, forward strand.
ATATGATTTTGTACAAAGAATATTGTGAATGATTCATAGCGCTGCAATGCCGCAACCAAAATGAATTTAACCACAAAGACACCAAGAGCACAAAAAAAGAATTTGGACTTCTTTGTGGCTTTGTGGTTTATAAAAACTTACCAAAAAAAGAAGTTTTTACAAAAGTAATACTATAGATATATCAAGACACACAAGATGTACATTTAAAAGGAAGTGGTAGATGTCATTTAATGTATATGTCACACGACAGATTCCTGAGGAAGGAATACATCTCTTAAAGAAGTTTTGTCGAACGGTGGAAGTAAATCCGCATGACAGGCCATTAACTTATGATGAGCTTTTGAGGCTGGTAAAAGGCAGGGACGCAATACTCACCATGCTTTCAGACAAGATAGATGAACGTGTAATAGATGAAGCAAAGAGTATAAAGGTTATTGCGAATTATGCCGTGGGATATAACAATATCGATGTCAAGGTCGCCACTGCGAATGGCATCGTTGTAACCAATACGCCGGGTGTATTGACAGACAGTACGGCTGATATGGCATGGGCATTACTCTTTTCCATAGCAAGGAGAATTGTTGAAGGGGATAAACTTACACGTGCTGGCAAATTTACAGGCTGGTCTCCAATGATGCTTTTGGGTGGCGATATTGTGGGGAAGACGCTTGGTATTATTGGGGCAGGCAGGATTGGGACAGCTATGGCCATGCGGTCGAGAGGTTGGTGTATGAAAGTCCTTTATACCACACAGTCTAACAGAAATGCTGTGCTGGAGGAGATGCTTGGCGCTAAAAGAGTGGATTTGGAAACGCTGCTGAAAGAATCGGATTTTATTTCTATCCATACCCCTCTGTCGGAAAAGACAAGACACTTGATTGGTGCAAAAGAGCTTTCTTTAATGAAAAAGACGGCATATCTCATCAATACGGCACGCGGGGCGATAATTGACGAATCAGCATTGGTGAATGCCTTGAAAAATAAACAGATTGCAGGTGCAGGGTTGGATGTCTACGAGGAAGAACCGAGATTAAAGCCAGGTTTGGCGGAACTGGATAATGTTGTGTTAGCGCCGCATCTTGGCAGTGCCACGGTGGAAGCCCGCACCAAAATGGCTGTAATGGCTGCGGAAAATATTATTGCTGTCTTAAATAAGCAAAAGCCGAAAAATTGCGTAAATCCAGAAGTGTTTACATGATTAAAATTCGGAAGGCAAAGGCATTTAACCACAGGAAACTTGGCTTAGTAGATGTGTATGTTATGCACAGGTTTGTGTGAAGCCGTTTTTTATTTTGAGTAGTTTTAAATTATAAAATCTATTTTTTAACGACAAAACTCACCTGCTGTTATGGATCACCTGGCATAGTATCTTACAACGGATGTTCACCCCAGCCAAAACACTAAGCATAGAATTCAATGATAGATACGGGTGTTTTGTCTATAAATATGTAGTCATCGGCAAAAATCAGCGGACGGCTCATCGCCGCCGCTGATTTCTATTGTTAGCCCAATTCAATAAATATCTAATTGTATTTTGATCGCCTCGCCAACCCTCAACATATCTTCTTCTGAAAGAACTCCGGCACGTTTGAATAGTCTCAATTTGCTTACAGTAGCCAATTGATCAGCCATAGCCTTGCTTTCTTTACCGTCAAATATAACAAGTGCTTCACTGGGATACAGACGGTCTATCTTGCTCGTCAGGGGAACAACTTGAACACGGTTGAGGAATTTATTGGAAGCATCATTACTAACGATGACCGCGGGGCGTTTTTTTCTAATCTCTCCGCCAACGGATGGATCAAAATTAACCCACCAGACCTCACCTCTTTTCATGGGCTATGTCCTTGAAAGTTGCCTCTGCCCACTCAGAAGCTTCTTTTTCTCGTTTTTTATCCTTTGACATTTGGGCGTAAGCTGATTCAAGATTTGGGCGTATTACATGCGGGCGAACCAATTCCTCAACAAATTTGCTAATTTTGCGGGGGCCGACAACCTTATGGAGTCCCGCATAAACTTCCTCATCTACTGTTATGGTCAACTTCTTTTGCATTGAAATCCTCCATAATATACGTGCATTATACGTATTGATTTTCAAATATGTAAGGACTAAAACAAGTAATAGCGGTATGAATTATCTTTTTGGTCTAATCATTTTTATCCTTATTCTACAAACGCCAACATACTATATCATACCATATCTGCTGTCAAATAAAAATTATTGGAGTTGAGTCGGATATTGAAAATATTTCTATATTTCGAATTATAGTTAATTAATATGTTGTGGATTTTTTATAACGTTTCTTTCATGGCAAAAGAAACATCGTGGGTCAGCATCATGACCCTTTCTGCCTCTGCAATGGTCAATGTCCCTGTTCCACAACCGGGAGTTATGATAGACCTCTCCTGAATTAATGTTCTCGAAAATCCTTTATCAACGAGGAATTGGATGCCTTCTTCGAGTTTTTTCACCAGATCATTTGTCGATACATTGGTTACCTTTGAGGAAGTTGGTACGATTCCCCACGCCAGATAGCCGCCTCTGTCAAGAAATATCTTAATTTCACGCCAGTACATCAGGTACTTGTCCATAAATTCATAGGCGTCGAAACTGACGATGTCTACCTTCGATTCCATAAGCATCGCCCAGTCCGTATTGCCGCAGCAGTGAGTGCCTGTTAATCCTCCATGAGACTGAACGGTGTCATAAACTTCATTGAGGGCGCTGATTGCCCTTTCACGGCTGATGTTCATAAATGCCGAACCGAAGCTTGTAAGGTAAGGCTCGTCTGCAAAGATAATGACAGGCAGGCCATATTGTGATAACTTCGTAAACTGCCAGCATGCCTTCATCGACATTAACTTAATAATTACATCAAAAAATTCCTCGCTATACAAAGCCGTAATTCCTGATGATAGTTTTAGCGAGCCGGCGAGGGTGATTGGACCAATGACATGCCCTTTTACAGCGCGGTTGGATTTTGAGGGTTGGTTTTTCAGCTTATTGAGCATGGCATAAAACCCGGCGGCGCATTCAGGACTTATTGCAAACAAATCGGGATCATTCTTTAAAAATAACTCATAAAATCTTTCGAGTCCGACGGAGGTATCTTGAGTGTCATCAATGCTTACGGTCTTGCCGTCTTCATGTATTTTGATGCACGGGAGCCCTTCCGTATATTGAATACACATTTCTTCTTTAGTGCTGATTTTTGGCAACTGCGGCCAGCATGGAATTTCCGGGAGCGACTTGAACATGATCTCGCAAGCCACTTCCGCATTTGTATGTGGAAGGCTGCCAATCGCCGTAGCCGAAAAATTGCCTTTAAAATTAGTTGTCATAGATTACTACCTACCCTTAAGTTAGAAAATCCCCTCTTGGGAGGGGATTTAGGGGTGGGTAAGTCGGTAATTCGTGAGATATTCACTGAGATTTCACGACCCTCGTCCTCGTGAAAACGGGGAAAGTAACCCACCCCTAACCCCTCCCAAGAGGGGAATAATTTGTGCCATTATAAAACTTGTCCTCGTGTAAACGGGGATGTGTGGATTTAAGTTAAACACGGACAAACGAAGTTTGTCCATGCCACCCTGTAACCCGCCTGTCTGCGTGCGGGGACGCACAGGCAGGCATAAATAAAATGAATCCTATACAATTAAATTAAATACTAACCTGCTGGGCGATCCTAGCCAGGGTGGAATCTTAGCCGTTTTTCAACACTGAGTCAATAATTAAGTATGGCGTCCCCGGAATCCACCCTGAATCCCAGATGTCTCCGCCCTGTTTCTATTCAGCATTCAGGGCACTCCAGCAGCAAACAATTACGCCGTCTTCCGCTCGTAGAGGTATTTCTGAAAATCAATAAAGATAGTGCGGATATTTTCAACACTGCCCAGCATTTCTTTAGCATCATCGAGCATGAGTATAATATTGCGGATATTGCGGGCATCCACGCCGGTGGATAGCTTTTGCGAGGTAGTCAGAATCGTCGGGATAGTCTTTTCATTATCCTGAAACTCGCGCAAATACTGTTCACCCAATGCGCCGTCGTTGGCGGTAACACGGGCGCAGTAATTTGGCTCCTTGCTCTTTTTGAATTTATTGACCAAATCGCGCACTGCCAGCGCATGGTCCTGGGTGGCGCAGAAAACAACGGCCTTTTCGTTTTGATTGATTTCAGAGAGAAATATCTGCACCCGCTTGGATTCGCGTTCTTTGATCTCGATGATCCTATTAAAGTCTGGTTCTGTGTAAATTTTGCCTTCTTCTATTTCACCTTCAATAATCTGGTCATCCGAGGTATAAATATAATCGTCCAGCGTGGTCTTGATCCGCTTTACTTTGAACGGCGTCAGAAAGCCGTCGTTGATGCCCTCTTTGAGCGAATAGATATACACCGGCTCGCCGAAATACTTGTAAGTATCCGCATTGTCTTTGCGTTTGGGCGTTGCGGTTAAACCAAGCTGAACCGCAGGAGAAAAGTATTCCATGATACCGCGCCAGTTGCCTTCGTCGTTCGCACCGCCGCGATGGCATTCGTCAATGATAATAAAATCAAAATAGTCTGAGGGATATTCACCAAAATACCCTTCGACAGGCTCAGGGCAGGCGCCTTCGACAGGCCGATGTGGTGAGCCTGCCGAACCATCAGGGCAGGCTCCTTCGACACCGTTCGACAGTCTCATGGCTTGCTGTTCAACATCAATTCTATTCATGGACAATTGCCTAAGCAAATTAGATTGTCCATTAATCAAGGCTATTTTTTTGGCTCTATTCCAACCCTGCACTTGTTTTTCTCTATTAAAAGCCTCATCGATTCTATTAAAAGTTTCATAATAAACTAATTTAACTGGCAAATATTTTTTCGTGTGTTCAGCTCCCTCGCTATTTTGATGTTGTTCCAATCTTCGTTTTAAATCATTGGTACTTCCGGTGTAAAAACTGTTATCTGCACACTCCAAAATATACATATACCCATTCGCTTTCTTGATGTGACTTACTTCACTCAAGACGGGCGAGCTTGTGGTGGGTGAGCCTGTCGAACCTGATTTTTGAGTGGTGGGTGAGCCTGTCGAACCCCCGCTCATGAAGGTCTGGAAGATGGTGAAGAAAATGCTGCCGTTGGTCGGCACACCGCCTTTATTGCCGATTTCTTTAGGGTTAATCCGCACCAACGCATCTTCGGGGAATGCGGAAAATGCGTTGAACGCCTGATCCGCCAAAATATTTCTATCTGCCAAAAACAAAATCCGCGGCCTGCGCGAACCGTCGCGCTTTAAGTTCCAGCGGGTCTGAAACAGCTTCCACGCAATCTGAAAGGCGACAAAGGTTTTTCCGGTACCTGTTGCCATGGTGAGCAAAATACGCTGTTTATCTTCGGCAATAGCGGCCATGGTATTGTTGACGGCGATTTCCTGATAGTAGCGCGCGTTCTTCGTGCCGCCCACATCCTCAAACGGCACCTGATTAAACTTGTCCCGCCGCTGATTCTGTGTGGCGAAGGTTTTATTCCAGAGTTCATCCGGCGTGGGGAAACCGGCGATCAGCGGCTTGGCGCGCCCGCCGCCGGTCTGGATTTTACCGGCAGTGATATGGTATTCCCGCAATATTTTTGACCCGTCCACCACGCCCCAGCCGCTTTCTTTGAGCTTCGGGTCAATCAGTTCCGCTCTGGTTTCCGTTTCGTTCATGGTTTGTAATCTCCAATTTTCCAAACGCCTTTTTCAAGAAAAGCTTCTATGGTTTGGCGATTTGCTTTATTTATTAAATTAGAGTGCGATACTTTATGCTTTTTCGCATATTCAGCAAGCGTCATGATGCGGGCGCCTTCCGGATACGCAAGTCTCTTGTGATAACTATTCGTAAGCGCCTTGCCGACTATTTCCTCCATGATTTTGGCAGTACCTTTTTCCCCAAACTCCTTAAACGCCTCGTAATACATCTTTCTATCAATGAATTTAATATTCACCGGCACAAAGCCTTCTCGTATAAGCAAATAGTTATTTATTACCCTTCCGATACGGCCATTGCCGTCAACAAAGGGGTGGGTGTGTTCAAAGGTAAGATGCAGCATCGCAATACGTTTTATAATATTTTCGCGGCTGTTTGCGTTATACCCTGCAAGCATTTTTTCCAATCTCTCTACTACTTCTTTTGGGTCAGGCGCTATGTGGTTTGCAACCCTGACCCACTCACCGTCCTTACGGAATCTGCCGGCTATATCATCCCGGATATTCGCTATAAGCATTTTGTGAAGTGACAGAATCACCTCAAGGGTAAGCTCTCGTTCTGTGGCTTTTGTATTGATATAAGAAACTACCCGTGCGAGATTCCTGGCTTCAAAAATTTCTCGTTCGGTAATGAATCTATCAAGATCAATTTGAAGAAGTATTTTTTCAGTTTCTTCAAGGGTAAGTGTGCTGTTTTCAATAGCATTTGAGTTATAGACCTGCTCAGCGACTTCTGCTTCAGCGATAAGCTTAATAAGTGCATCTTTGCCGATAGACGCCTTGTAGTATCTTGCCCGAAGAGCATCTACACTTTTGAAAACATTGAGTATTTTTGCCATACATCACTATCATATTGTTTTTCACGCTTTTGTCAACAAAACCGTGAAGAACACTCTAGAAAACACATATTTTCACGGTTTTGACGTAGAGACGCACGGCCGTGCGTCTCTACAATTCCCCATCAAACGTCTTTTTTCGGAACCAATTGATTCATTTCGTCCTCTTGCCAATTCATGGGGTTATTGACGATATATTCCCTTATGCTGTGTAAGGATTTCCCGTCGCGGATGATGTGGTCGTAAAACCGGGATTGCCATACAGGGACACCGGGGGTCTGACGTATTTTATTTACACGTTTGGTTACGGCGGATTTAAAACCAGCAATAAACGATGAAACCGATTTTGGCGTCCGATATGGTGGATGTGATGGTAGAGACGCACGGCCGTGCGTCTCTATGTTGTCCGCATGATGAACGGGTTTTTCGATGATAATGATTCCGTGTATATGATTGGGCATGATGACAAATTGATCACAAAATAATTCCGCACGCATAACAAACGAATCATTCCAACCCTGTAAAACAATTTCGCCTATCGCCGACAATTGCATTTTTTCGCCAACAATATTGCCCAATAACCATTCCCGATTTTTTGTACATATCGTTATGTAATAATATCCATTTGCAGAATAATCCCAATTTTTTAATCTGGTTGACTCAACGCGATATTTCTTTTGAAACAACATCACAACTCCCCCTCAAACGCCTTCTGCAATACCGATTTCTTCAGCTCCTTCAGATCTGCCAGCTTTTGCCGGTAGATGGCTTCGAGCTTTTGGGTTTCGGCGGAGAGCGCGTCGAGTTTGGAGACGATGGAGCGTTGGGTGGTGAGGGTAGGATAAGGAATAACAATAGTATTAAGCATCTTTTGATTTAATTTTGGTTGAGCCATACCACTAACATAATCATCTAACTTAATCGAGTTAAGATAAAACTCAACAAATCTCTGACTTGCCATATTACTAAAACGTAAAACGTGGGCATGATTATTAACCCAAGTTTTTCCACTTATAGAAAATGCAATAGGGTAAGTTCGTGCCAAAAGATTTGCACCATCTTCAGATATTAAAAGTAAATCATCGTCAAAAATATATTCATCAACAAAATCAACTATTCCAGACGCGCCATAATAAGGATAAGAACCGCTACTACGTGCATTCTTAGTAATTGGAACTCGTTTACTATCTAAGTTTTCTGATATTTGATCTAAAGTCTTCTCATCCCACCCGTCGTCCGGATTGGCAAAGACACTCTGCAGATACGACTCAAAAAGCTCGCGGGCGTTTTGCAGATTCTTTTCGGCGTTTTCTTTTGCCGTGGCGATGGCGGCAAAAGCCTCATCCAGAATGGCAACAATGCGCTGTTGTTCTGGGAGTGGGGGGATTGAAATAATGATTGAATTTAAAGCCGATTGGTTTAATTTTGGTTGCGCAGCACCAGTAATATATTCATCAAGTTTTATTGAGGCAAAATACATCTCAACGAACTTTTGGGTTTCCATATTTTTGAACCTTAAAATATGGGCATGATTATTAACCCATATCTTTCCAGAAACGGAGAATGCTATGGGTGTTGATCTAGCGAGTAAATTTGCACCATCTTCAGAAACCAAAAGCAAATCTTCGTCAAAAATATATCCATCAACGTAATCAACAATTCCAGACGCTCCATAATATGGATAAATTCCACTTTTACGCTTATTCTTTGTAATAGGAACTCGTTTACTATCTAAATTTTCTGATATTTGATCTAAAGTCTTCTCTTCCCACCCGTTGCTTTGAATTTTGTTTGTATAAATAACCTTTTCTAAACAATCTTCAAATCTTTTTGTTTGCCAATTATTTTTCATGGGTTTTATTTAATATTTGCACAAATTTATCAATGTGTGTCAACAATTCTGAAAGTGCGGACGGGGTTTCTTTGTCAGCGTGCAACAGATTTGAATAATTGCAGTATTTATATATATTCGTCACTACCTCTAGATCATCGTCAGAAAGTTTTGCTATTTTACTTTTACCTTGTTTCAAGCTTTCTGTAAGTTCTTCAAATTTCGTTTCTTTATCCCACATCACTGCTGTCCGGACGTTTAAATAGCAATTCGTTGTAAGTGATTAAATTTAAAAGAAATACGAGAAAAAAAGATCGTAATCGATTTGAAATTCAAAGT
>JANLHY010000735.1 GCA_024653795.1 Candidatus Brocadiaceae bacterium
TATTGATCCTGAGATTGTTTTGGACTTTGAAAAAGAATTCCACGTTAAAGTCCATATTGATTTTTATGATGACGAAGAGTTAATGTTTTCAACAATCCAGTCTGAGTCAGGCCGATATGATGTTATTTTCCCAAGTGATTCTTTAACAGATGTTATGTTAAAGTCAGGTTTAATATCGAAACTAAACATGCGTCTCATTCCTAATATACGCTATCTGAGAGATAAATTCAGAGTTATTACTAAAAGAAAGTGGATGGGGTATAGTATACCTATTGATTGGGGAGTTACCGGTATTGCGTATAATACAAACTACGTTAAAGAATCTGTCGATAGCTGGAATATTTTTTGGAAGACAAAATACAAAGGTAAGACGGCGCTTTTGAATAACAGCTACGATGTAATGACGGTGGGGCAAAAGAGATTGGGTTATTCTTTAAATCCTGCTAACCCCACAGATATAATTGAGCCGCTAAAGGTATTAAAGGCGCTTAAACCTTTGCTTCAGGAAGAAGGATTTATGCCTTATAGTAAAATTACTGAAAGATTGAAAAGTGAGGAGCTTTGGATTGCCCAGTGTTACAATGGCGATGCGGCATTAGTCAATGAGGAGAACGATGCCATAAAATTTGTCGTACCAAAAGAGGGGACTGGTTTCTGGATGGATAATATAGCAGTCCCCGTTGGTGCAAAACATAAACAACTTGCAGAAAACTTTATTAATTTTATGCTTCGTCCTGAAATTAGCGCACGGCATACCAACTTTTGTTATTTTGCCAATTGTAACAAAAAAGCAGGACTCTACGTTAAGAAAGAGATATTAAATAATCCTTTTATCTATTTAAGTAAAGAGGAAATTGAAAGAATGGAATTATATGAAATATTGAATCCAGATGTTCAAAGAAAGTTTAATGAATGCTGGGCAGAACTCGTGAAGTATTAAGTTATTCCGTTGTAAAGATAAATTCATGTACTGAGCTTGTCGAAGTAGCGGATAAATATTTTAATCAAGGGGTAGTAAAATGACGGACACATCAATGGAATCAGATGAACGGGTACGAATACTTGTTGTTGATGACGAAGAAATGATTCGCGAAATGCTTTTCGATATGCTCTCAAATACGGGATACAAGGTGAAAACTGCAATAGACGGGCAAGATGCGATCTCTCAGATTGAAAACGAACCTTTTGAAATTGTTATTACCGACCTCAGAATGCCTGGAATAGGCGGAATAGAATTATTACAGCACGTACAAAAAATAAACCCGGATATATGCGTATTGATTATAACTGCGTATAGTACGGTTGAATCCGCTGTTAGCGCTATGAAGCTCGGCGCATACGACTACATTTGTAAACCTTTTGAGCTTACGGAAATGAAGATTGTTATAGAAAGAGCCGTGGAACGGCAGCGGTTGTTGCTAGCGTCACGCATGGTAGAGCATTACAAGCACCTTTCCATTACGGATGGTTTAACCAAGGTTTATAATCATAGATATTTTCAAGAATTTTTAGACCGTGAGTCACAAAGGGCAAAAAGGAACGCCAGCGCGTTTGCCCTATTATTTGCAGATGTGGATAATTTTAAACAATATAATGATGTGAATGGTCATCTGGCAGGAGACGAGGTACTTCGGGAATTAGCTGCAATATTTTTAGATACAGCGAGAAAGACGGACTTTGTGGCAAGATACGGTGGTGAAGAATTCGCGGTAATTCTACCCGATACGGTGATTGAAGGTGGTTTGCGTGTGGCTCTTCAAATAATGCAAGCAATTCGTGCAAAAAAATGGTTGTATGCCGATGTGCTTCCATGTAAAACAATTACCCTAAGTATTGGTGTAGCATCATATCCAAAGGATGCGCTTTTGAAGGAGGATTTGATCAAAAAGGCCGATGAAGCTATGTATCATGCAAAGAAGACGGGGAAAAACAAGGTGTGTTATTGTGATGGCAATAAGATCGTTGATTACAACGAAGAGTGGGCAGGATAGATTTATGGTGATATGGAATAAAATCTTTAAAAATAAAAAATGGATGTTATTGCTGATATGTTGCTTTACCATAAGCTGCGGGAACAAGGCAGATTATCATAATAAAGAGGGGCTGTATCTCTATAATAAAAGAAAGTATGATGAGGCGATTGTAGAATTTAAAAAGGCGCTGGAACTGAACCAAAAGCATTACGATGCCCATTTTAATTTAGGGGTTGTTTATTATGCGAAGAACATGCCCGACGAGTCAATAGCTGAACTGATAAGAGCTATTGAAGTGAACCCCAACGAACCGAAGGCATATTATAATATCGCCTTTGCCTATGTGGCTAAAGAGAAAGTCGAAGAGGCAATTTCTGAATATAAAAAAGCGATAGAATTGTATGCTGC
>JANLHY010000740.1 GCA_024653795.1 Candidatus Brocadiaceae bacterium
CTTCACCCGAAAGCGCCTCTATCGTCCGAACCCATCCTGCCCGTTGATTGTCATTGAGTTCCCCCAAGTAAAGCACTTGCCTCTGAACCACACATCCTCCGCTTACCAGACGGTTCTTCACCACGCTCCAATACTTGTCCTCATGAAGATGGGGAACGGTGCGTTTTTCCATCTTTCTTCCGTGATTTTGCTCGTAAAAACGGGGATGAGGTGTAAAAGTGGTTATTCCTAACCCGAACGAGCGGAATCCGTAGAGAGGGTGGTTTATCCCCCGCCTCCGTATCAAGTACGGGGCAGGCATTGGCCGGCCACAAGGAATCGGCGCTACATTTTTTTGCTAAAAATGTCAAAATATTTTTATTAAGCACCTACTTCATACCTCCTACCTCCTACCTCCTGCCTCATACATCGCCAGTATCTGGGGTAACATATCACGATTTTTCCCCCTCATGGAATACGTCTGCAGTGAAAACAAAAAATTCCATATCGTCTTCCTTCCATGCATCAGGAGACAGTCCTGCCTTTCGGCAGAGTTGACAGAGGGTTTCTGTCTTACCCCATCCTTGTTCAGTGGCAACCTGGGGGAGAAATACGGCGCTGGCAGGTCCTTTGCGTATTATAATACCCTCTTTGCCTAAGGTAAATTCATCCGGTCTGTTTATCTTTTTCGTTTGGCTCAAAACGGAAATCTCGATGGTAATATCTTGATTGTATAGGAATTTTTCATTTTATTTATGCGGGTTCTTGGGGTGGCACGGACAAACTTTGTTTGTCCGTGTTTAACTTAAATCCACATATCCCCGTTTTCACGAGGACAAGTTTTATAATGGCACGAATTATTCCCCCCTGCCTGTGCGGTGCACGCAGACAGGTCTTGGGAGGAGGCTCCACAATTCCCCTCTTGGAGGGGCGCTGGTTTTTATATAGGTTTCTAAGGTACTTCTGGCCAGTGACAGCAACAGCGTTTTTTCTTTGTTGGTTAAACAGAAAGACGGGTTGTTGTCCAGTGTTTCTGTTTTTGGGATATAGTTTCCGGATTTGGTTTCTGATGGCTTTGTGAATATAACGGATGCATAACTTACAGAAAATGAAAAATCATTGGATTGATGTCCCGATGTGTCATAATTTAAAATTTCGCCTTGTGCTTCGCCAGGCAATAATTTTAGCAGTAACGCAATCGGAATTATACCGCAAGCATTAATTCCCGTTTCCTTTCTATATACCCTTAGTCCATCAAAATCTTTAGAAAGAATTTTCTCAAATGCACCGTAGTCCAGTGAACGGACATTTTTCTCTATGTCTTTTTTGAAAGGGACATAACCATATCCCTCGCCATAGTGGGTGAAATCTGAACTTACTACTACAAGGGTTTTATCGTCCATTAATGGTTTGATGACATCTGCGACTTTATCAAAGTCATCATCAATTAATATACCTACCATAATTGGAACTAATTTAAATGCGCCAAGGGTCATTTGTAAGAAAGGCAATTGGG
>JANLHY010000741.1 GCA_024653795.1 Candidatus Brocadiaceae bacterium
AACCATAAGTTTTGAACGGGGCTGTAGATTTTGAGTTAGTACCAAATTATGAAAATTGCAAAATGTTTAGGTTCAATCGAAGACGATTGAACCAGCAAACAATTCCCCTCTTGGGAGGGGTTAGGGGTGGGTTCCTTTCCCCGTGTTAACGAGGACAAGGGTCGTGACATCTCAGTGAATATCTCACGAATTACCGATCCCCGTTTACACGCGGACAAGCTTACCCACACAAGAGGGGACTTTCTAACTTAACCCGAAGGAGTCGGAAAGGTAAAATATGTTCTTGATCGATGACATCTTGCTTTCACCCGTAAAGGGTTTGATGTATCTCGCTAAACAGATACACAAAACCGCGGAAGAAGAGTTTCTCAATGAAGAGAACGTCTCGGCAGAATTATCCGAGCTTTACATGATGCTTGAAACCAGCAAGATCACCGAAGAGGAATTTAATAAGAGGGAATCAGAACTCCTGAATCGGTTAGAACAGATTGAAGAATACAAAAAGAAACACTTTGAATGAGAAAATCGAACAAATTGCGCAAGGTGCTTCATTTCTTACAGATCCAGCATTATCCCTGATTTGTTTTGGGGGTAAAGGCGGCGTAGGAAAAACAACCTCTGCGGCAGCAACGGCGCTCTATCTTGCAAAGAATAATCCGCAAAAGCATATTCTGCTGGCTTCCATTGACCCTGCCCATTCCCTCATGGATAGTTTAATGGTTGCGGATACCTTTAAGGTATCCGTTCCCCCCCCTCCCCTAACCCCTCCCACCAGGGGCGGGGGAAAAACGTTTCCTCCCCCTGCCCCCCTCAGTGAGGGGGAGAATGTCCTCCCCCTGCCCCCCTCCGGAGGGGGAGAAAGGGGGAGGTCAGGTGGGGGTGCTGAACTGTTACCCTTCAAGAATCTTAAGGTATGGGAAATAGATGCATATGCCTCATTCCAGCAATTTATGAAGAGGCATAGTAACACGTTAAAAATAATTATGGAAAGAGGCACCTTCCTTGATAACACCGATATATCGGCGTTTCTCTCCACTTCTTTGCCAGGGATAGATGAACTCATGGGAATGGTCGAACTGGTTGATCTGTTGGAAAATGATACCTACGACACCATCGTACTCGATACTGCGCCGACAGGACATACAGTCAAATTCCTGCAAATGCCCCGTTTCATAACGAAGTGGACGCAATTGCTGGACTTAATGATGGAAAAGCATCGTTATATGTCAAAGTTGTATATGCGGCATTACCAATCCGACGATACCGATGCATTCATTGAGGCATTTTCAAACGGCGCAAAAAAGGTTGAACGGGTATTGCGGAACAAGTCATGCGAATTTGTACCGGTAATGCTGCCGGAAGCCCTGAGCGTCATGGAAACAAAGCGTTTTTTATCCACGTTGAAAGAGTACAAGATTCCAGTAAAAAACATTATCATTAATCGCATCAACCCTTTTGGCGATTGTTCCTTTTGTAATGGACAATATTTGTTACAAAAGAAATATATTGATGATATAAAGCATTGTTTTAATGGATACAATTTACTGATGATGCCTCTGTACAAAGAAGAAATCCATGGGAGAGATTTCTTGCTGAATTTTGCAAAAATGATGACGGAGGCCACCCTCCATCAAGGTGCAGAGGCTCATCCTCAAAATATTTCCTGTACAAATGAGGTAACAGTTCACCCCCACCTAAACCTCCCCCTTTCTCCCCCTCCGGAGGGGAACAGGGGGAGGACTTTCTCCCCCTCAGTGAGGGGGACAGGGGGAGGAATACAAGGGGACAATGAGTATTCCCCGCCCCTGGTGGGAGGGGTTAGGGGAGGGGGTGAACTGT
>JANLHY010000752.1 GCA_024653795.1 Candidatus Brocadiaceae bacterium
CCTATTGACTCAACGGGCGAGGTGCCTAGCCTCGTGCCAAAAGAGCAATTTAAATTAGTTTTTTCAAACGTGAAAACCGCATTGGAAAGTATGGGTTCAAAGCTTGACAGAATTGTAAACATGATTATTTTCCTTAAAAATATGGATTATTGGGGCGAGATGAATGCCGTGTATAGGGAATTTATTAAATCCTGCCCCACTCGCGCTGCGATTGGCATACAAGACCTGAACAAGACGTATCAAATTGAACTGGTAAATATTATTGCCTACAAGGTAGCAAAATAGTTTTAGAAAGAAACAAAAGTATTACTTCTACCCATTTAATACCTATTTTGAAATCACTGTCAAAGGTGACCTAAACCGGAACAGGAAATTCATAAAAAATAAAAGGGGATACGTATGTGTAGCTATTTACTGTATAACTTTGTGTCTGTACGGAGTCGCTTTCGCATTGTAATGGTACTACTGATGGCTGTTTTCATTCATGCCGTGATATGGTCAATGTCAGGGTTATTTACTCATAGTCTCCAAGCTCAAACGAACGCGACAGATAATAAACCCATGTCAGAGCCTGGGAAATTCACCGAAAAAGGAAAACCTTTGTTCGGATTGCAGTCTACAGCGCAAAATGCGTCTGAAATGAGCCATGTACCGCTCACTATAATTGATTGGGATGATCAACTCAAACTCTTCAAGTTGCCATCCACTACACAGCAGCAACCTGAACAAACACAAACAGGTTACAATCTCCATGGTTGTTTCAAACAGAATGGATGCGAAAACGGGATTCCTGTATATTGTTTCGCAATTAGGAGGGGCTATATTAGGCGGGTTTTTGTTGAAAATGCTTTTTCCCGCGGCAATGGCAATAAATCTGGGGACATGCACCCTTGGTTCAGGAGTTACAACATTACAGGCTATCATTATGGAAGCAGTAATAACATTTCTTCTGGTTTTTGTAGTATATGCAACAGTGATTGACAAAAGGGCAACCCCTGCCCTTGCCGGATTTGCTATCGGTTTGGTAGTTTTGTTCGGAGTTATGGTCGGAGGCACAATTAGCGGCGGTTCGATGAATCCTGCCCGCGTGTTTGGTCCTGCATTAGCGTCCGGCCATTTTAATAACCATTATATTTGGTGGCTTGGCCCTATTGCTGGTGGTGTACTTGCCGGATTAGTATATGAAAACTTTTTTGCCGAAAAAGAAAAGAATAAACAACAACTCATTGATTCCGCCAAGAACGATGTCGTGTCGAACGAAGTTGCAGCATGACGACTCCCCCCCGTAAACTTGCTGTTAGACAAAATCTGCTGAACAAAATGGCATTACTTGTGTCGAAAAATCCTTAAAAACAGCTTGTTTTTTCTGTTTTTTTGCTAAACATGTTTTTTTGTCCCAATACTTGTAAAAAAGTAACATAGACCTATGTGCCTGACTCCCGTTACTGAAAATCGTGTGGCTTAAAAATATGTGATTTCACCGTATATGTCCTTTGTTAAGACCTTATCATTACCCACATTTTTTAGCCCCGTTAGGGGATGACGATAATAGGCAGGCAATAAATTGCCTGCCTACTATCAATAGCCCTCATGGGCTAAAGATGTGGGTAATGATAAGTTGTTAAGACCGACTCAAACAATATTGCTTACAACAGCAATTTGTAAAATAGTTTATTTCATATCACTTTTTTCCTTTTCCTGTTCCTGCAAGTAGCAAAACATCAAAATATTTTATAGCAATAAATCCAAAATTTATCCTTGTAAAATATCGCTACGATATTGTTTCTTTGCTTAGTAGGTTTTATAATTGCGGATACATTGCTTTTTCTCTTTAATTATGTCTGTAATACTTATAAAATATGAATATTTCTAACAATAGATTATGAGAATATGGGTATTTCAATGTATCCTTCTTTTCGGTTAAAAAAACGAGAAATTACGAATACGTTATTGAAGAGTATTCATAATCGGCTTGATGAAGCTATAGATACAATTAGGGAAAAAGATCCTGTCTTTTATAAAAATTGTAATAAACTATTTGCCCTGCTTAAACAACCACAAAGCGTTTGGGAAAGACATTTAGAATTTTATAAAGATAATGGACAAAAAATAGTCCTGTATTCATCTGTTGTATTCCATAATACTGCCCTTGGTCCCCCTAAAGGGGGCGTAATGCTCATTACCCCACAAATCTTAGGGAAGGATTTCTTTAAAACCTTTGATAGTTTCAGAGATCAAAGAGCTTCTGTCGAAGAAACATGGAAGTCTTGCTGTAAATGGGTGACAGAAGAGATTGAAGCCCTCTCCATTGTAACAACATTAAAGCTAGCCCTTTATTCTTTGCCATTAGGGGGTGGTATGTGTGGAGTTTTTTTAGGAGAATTGAAAGAAATCAATGGAGAAATGTTTCTGCAGTCTATTGAATTGGCAAATGATGAAAAACAGAGGTTGTTTAGAGAAATAGGCTATTTACTTACCAAGGAAGGCATTATGGGACATAATGCATATTCTCCTGGACCAGATTTAGGAACTGATGAAACGATGATGGATTCAATGGCAGACGGGCATTTTAGGGCACTGGCAGAAACGGAAGAAATTAAGGAAAAAGCGCTTTTAGAAAAATTGAAAAACATAAGGGATTCTGAAATTATATGGACATCGGAAATGCCGTATTTAAAGGCAGCGGATGAATTCTCAAAGAACATAAGAAAATATGGGGATGGAAAACAAAGCGTTCCCGAATTAGGGGCAGTTACAGCTAAAACGTATAGCGGCTTGGAAGGCAGGACAGAAGCTACGGCATTTGCGGCAGTAGAAATCACTAATTTTTTAGTGTGGT
>JANLHY010000115.1 GCA_024653795.1 Candidatus Brocadiaceae bacterium
TATCTTCAAATACACAGATATGTTGCATGTCGGTTAGCATACTGAGACCGATAATCTTTGTCAAGCTATAAAGTCAAGTAATGCATACCTGTCCGTTGAACTGCAGTGATTCTGTTATGTGTTAAATGAAATACAATGCCTTTGTTATGCAAGCCTATGCAACCGATAGATTATTTTGCCCTAAGACTTTACGATTTATTTTATTAAAGATAAAATATTTTTTTATATGCTTGACATAAGATAATTCACGTAATAAAATTAGGCACAATGTAAAAAGACACATTTTTTTATCGGTAAATGCCTATGAGTAGAGCGCAAACCCCTATATTTTCAATACCAATGAGACGGGTCGAAGGTTTTCTGGCAGATAAAATATGCTTTCGTGACGCAAAGGCACGAACACCGCATCCTGGTTTGATACTGGAAAATGATTCCCATAACGAATGCCGATTGCAGATATGGGATAAATTTTTAATCAAGCACGAATATAAAATCTCCAAACAGAACGGCGAACAGTTTGTTGATGTAACCAATGATAATAATATCATCCACAGAAAAGGCAACATCGTTCCTGGTGCGATGACCGTTTCAAAGATCATCCTTCCCTTAGAAATCCTCTTTTCAGAATTAGAAATATCCTCCGTAAATATAAAATTTACCGGTTCGGCTTTTTATGGCGAAAGGACGTGCAATCTCTTTTTGTGGCACTTTGTGAGCAGCGATTATATTCAAATTGAGGTAAAAACCTATCAGCAGGACAGGGTAGTTGCAACCACGATCATCCTGGGGAGATTGAAAACTGCAACTAAACAGGTCAAGGAAATAGAGGAGGCGCTGGTAAACAAAAAATGTCTTGCAAGGGTGCAGGCCTATTTTGAGACCTTGGGGATTCTGAGTGATTTTTATGTGAACAAGGATGGATACAAAGATTATACCTATCCTTTAGCCTATATTGCCGCACTCCCTTCAGCAGAGATTGTCAACCAATTATCCGGTCAGGGCGGTATGATTAACATATTACGGATGGATTTCGGCAATTTCGAAAGAATTCCAATTACGGGCGATAAAGGCCCCGAAGTAAAGTTGGCGCGAGCAAAGAAGCGTAACACCTTTAATAAGATTATAACAGAGGTTGCAGAAGGGCTTGTTACCTACTACCGCGGCCTTGCTATCGTGAATCCCATAGCCAAATTTCAGAACTCTACAGAGCCTGTGCTTGATGCTCTTAATAAGCTGATAAGTCCACAGGAAGACACCTCCATGCCTTTTAGCGGCGCCAATAAAGTCTAACCTTACAAACAGTTGTTCTGCTTACGTCGCAGGGTCGTGTGAATCTATTTGCCTCAAATATCCTCAAGTTTTCAACATATCGAATATAAGATAATCATCGAGGAACGCTCGTGAACCGTTATGCCCTTTTTACTGATGTAAGTTTAAATCCCAGGCTAAAGCTTGGATTTGGAGCGTATCTTATCATACCTTCTTCATTTCTGGAAATACCACCTGAAAGAATTATTCGGTCTGATTTAGTTGGGCAGATTAGACTCCGAAGATTTGAAGTTACCTCATCGACAAAACTTGAAGTCCAAACCCTTTTGTGGGCTCTTGAAGATTTCCAAAAAGAATCATCAGGTTCAAGGATTGGAACACTGGACGTATATTCCGATTCTCAGTGTGTGACAGGACTCCTGCGAAGAAGGTCTCGATTGGAAATGAATGGATTTTGTAGTAAAGGAACGAATCGTATAGTAACGAATGCCTGTCTCTATCGTAAGTTTTACGAGTTTCACGACACCCTGGGATTTGGGGTTATTAAGGTGGTAGGACATTCTCGTTCTTGTTCTCATGATTCGATTCATCGTATCTTTTCGTTTGTAGACAAAGAGGCTAGGAAGGCGTTAAAGCTTTGTATGAAGGGATTCCAGGGAGAGGCTACAACCTGATATAAATGACGCCTAACCCGACCTTCGCAATTCGAGGGGTGTATAAGCCGCTAAGCCAGCAAATACAAGGGGTCACCTAAAAAGGTCGGCACTACAGACTGGTTTGTCCG
>JANLHY010000770.1 GCA_024653795.1 Candidatus Brocadiaceae bacterium
AAACTCCCGGTCCAACCGCCGGCGGATTCAGATACAAACCCACCACGTCGGTCAGCTTCTCCACAAACTTCGAATCCCGCGACAGCTTGAAGGTTCGGCTGAGGTGCGGCTTGAGGTTATGCAATTGCCAGAGCCGGTTGACCGTGTTCTTGCTCACGCCTTGGGCATTGGCCATCAGTCGGCAACTCCAGTGGGTCATGCCCTTGGGCTTGGTCTGCAGGGTGGCGGCAATCAGCGCGTCGCGCTGGGACAGGTCATACTGCGGTTTACGACCCCGACCGGCTTGTGTCTCCCAGACCGCGTCGATCCCGGCTTCCAGGACTCGCCCCCGCCGCAGCGGCCCAAGACCAACCGACACCGCAACGCGACCTGCTGCGGCGTGCCGTGGGCCGACTGCCACTGCTGCAGCCGAGTTTGATCCGCAGCCGACAATTCCACTGATGGACTGGTTCTCGCCATGCCAGGAATCATAGCACCTTTCTCCCAATATGTCTAGTTATTTACGGGACAACACACTAGCCAACTGATCGTTTTTCGTGATACTATCATAGCTCGCAAAGATACCTATCAGCGTTTTATCCTCTTGTTTATTGGGGGAGCATTTTTTTCTTTGCTGGATAGACATCATAAACCTCCTTCTTTAAATATAGTTTGTTTTCTCTACGTTTTTCCTACCTTTTCGAACCCAATAAAAAAACGCCTTTCCCGGATTTCTCCAGAAAAGGCGTTTTATGAACTATTAAAATTGTAAAACCAAAGGTATCGCTAGGTGTTACTTGGCTCGCAAGAGGTGTACCATTAATTTACCCCCACAATTTATTTGAAATATTCAAACTTTTTACCGCAGAGTGCTTTTGGTTTCTTGTATTTCTTGGATTATAGGGTTTGTTGCGTTAATCCGACAAACCCAACGAACATAAAGAATTCAATAAACGTAAATCCCGAAGTTTCTATTTTTCCGTGTTTTCCTGCGTTCTCGGCGGTAAATTATTTTGCATCTTTAATATCAAAAACAAATTAGCCTGTCAAGCCTTTTTTTATTAAAGTTTCACTTCCATCCCATAATTTTATTTTTTATAAAAGTTTTGACATTGTCAACACCTAAAGCATATCATATTAAAGCCTTTGGAATCTCCAAGGCGGAATACACTGGGGCATTAGAATTGGCAAAAGAAAATCAAAATGCAAATAATAATTAACAAGGAAATGTTGTAAACACTTACCATTCATGAGGAATAGACCAACACCTCTATAATGGCAAAAATAGAAAGCTTTTTTGTAATTGCAATGGATGACAACGATAGGTGCAACGCCTTAATATCGGCCATTTCATATAAGGAGTCACGTCTTGCCGAACTCGACAAAGAGCGATACAAGATCCTTGCCGAATTGAAACCCCTCAAGGCTGAATTTTTAAAATTTTCCAATTCCTCCCTTGACATCACAAAAGACATAACCGCTCCTGATGGTATCATCTCTAAAATATCAAGTCCTAAAGAAAAGATTGCCTTATTTAGAAATCTTTTTCAGGGTCGAGTTGATGTCTATCCCCGTTTATGGATAAGCAGAAAGACCGGCAAAAAAGGGTTTAGCCCTGTCTGTAACAATGAGTGGATAAATGGAATATGTGAAAAACCTAAGGTAAAATGTAGCGAGTGCTCGCACCGGTCTTTCGCTCCTGTAACAGATAACATCATCAAACAGCACCTTGAAGGCAAGTATACCATAGGCGTTTATCCGTTACTTACCGATGAAACTTGCTGGTTTCTTGCTATAGATTTCGATAAAGAGTCATGGACTGCTGATGTTAATGCTTTTATAGAAACATGTAGAGGTCTAAAGGTTCCGGCATCTCTGGAAAGGTCACGTTCTGGTAAAGGCGCACATGTTTGGATATTTTTTTCTGTCCCTACATTGGCTTCTAAAGCAAGAAAACTCGGCTGTTATCTTCTGACAGAAACCATGTCGCGCTATCACCAACTAGGAATGGATTCTTATGATCGGCTCTTTCCTAGCCAGGATACTATGCCAAAGGGAGGCTTTGGTAATCTGATAGCCCTTCCTCTTCAAAAGGAGGCTTGCAAAAAAGGCAACACCCTTTTCCTTAACCAGCATCTGCAACCATACGACGACCAGTGGGCATTTCTTTCCAGCATTTTAAGAATGCAGCCACCAGAGGTAGATGCAGTCGTAAATAAGGCCGAACGGAATGGACAGGTTATCGGTGTGTGTATCAGTTCAACCGATGAAGATGATGAACCATGGACAAATACACTGTCACGAAAACAGTCAGAAAAAGCCATTAACTTCCATATACCGGAAAGAATCAAGGTTGTCATGTCTAATTTGATATACGTTGAAAAGGAAGGGCTTCCATCACAGTTACTTAACCAGATAAAACGAATTGCGGCTTTTCAGAACCCAGAATTCTATAAAAAGCAGCGTATGAGGCTCTCCACAGCACTGACACCAAGGGTAATCTGTTGTGCGGAAGACTTTCCAAAACATGTAGCATTACCAAGAGGCTGTCTGAATGAAGTTGAGGAACTCCTTAAAATACATGGAGCAAATATTGATGTTAAAGACGAACGTTTTGAAGGAACAAAAATAGATGTATCTTTTCATGGACAACTAACACCATTGCAGCAAGAGGCATCAAATGTTCTCCTGGATCATGAAACCGGAGTCTTTGTCGCCCCACCAGGAATTGGTAAAACTGTTGTTGGCATCTATCTGATCTCGTCAAGAAGAAGAAATACCCTTGTTCTTGTACACCGCAGACAACTCCTTGAACAGTGGCGTGCCCAATTGGCAAGCCTTCTTGGTATTGACTTAAGAGAGATAGGCATGATTGGCGGTGGAAGGGATAAACAAACTGGGTACATTGATGTTGCCATGTTTCAGAGCGTAATTCAGAAAGGCGATGTAAAGGATATAGTCGAAGACTATGGACATGTTATTGTGGACGAATGCCACCACGTATCAGCCTTCACTTTTGAACAAGTTTTACGGAAAGCCAGAGCACGATTTGTACTTGGACTCACAGCAACTCCCTATCGTAGAGATGGCCATCAACCTATAATCCTCATGCAGTGCGGACCCATAAGGTATAAAGTAAGTCTCACGGGTGAATCTGCCAAACACTCTTTCCAACGCAGACTTATCTGTCAACATACCAGTTTTACAATGCCCGCTCTTGAAGCAGAACAGAATATTCACAATATATACGCAAGTCTCATTACAGATGAAGAACGAAACAAGATGATTTTCAATGACGTGCTGCACGTACTTGAAGAAGGCCGTTCTCCAATCCTGCTTACCGAAAGAAGAGGGCATCTGGAACTCCTTGCTGAGAAGTTGCGTCCTTTTGTGAAAAACATTATTATCCTGAAGGGTGGCATGCGGATTAAGAAACGTAATACCATTATGGAAAATCTTGCTTCAATCCCTGAGGGAGAAACGCGTCTCCTCCTTGCCACGGGCAGATATGCAGGCGAAGGATTTGATGACGCCCGCCTTGACACCCTTTTTCTCGCCATGCCGGTTTCCTGGAAAGGAACCCTTGTCCAATATGCTGGCCGCATTCATCGTTTACACGAAGGAAAGAAGGAAGTGAGAATATACGATTATGTAGACACCAATGTGCCTATGTTAATGAATATGTTCAAGAAAAGACTCAGAGGGTATCGATCCTTAGGTTATGAAATTACCGGATAAAAGAGCGACTATTTCCTTTGGAGAATTGAAGAAAGGATTGAAACTATTTGCCCCCCTATTGTGTGTTTCCGCATCCAAACTATTTGTCATTTTAAAGATTTGGTCCCTTTCCCCTTAATTTTAGGTTTGGGTTAAACCGGCAATTCAAACAACGCTGCCACCGGAACGGAGAAGCCCTCCAGAACACCCTCTCCATCCAGGGTATCTTTGTTCGTAAGGAGCTTGTGTGGGTATGAAGAGCGATACACCGTAACGGTTTGTTCTTCCGGGTTGACTACCCACGCCAGCTTTGTATCGTTTTCAAAATATTCCATTAATTAATTCGTGTTTATGCCCGTCTTTAGGTATCGACATAATCATTTTTTCTGTCCAGATTTTTGTTGTTTCCACGTCCGTAACCTCCTAATGCAGGATTATATTTTTCTTAATTCTACATTATCCACTATGGTTTTTCCAACGGTAAATAGCGCTCTTTTGAGTTTTCCGTTCTTGAGGTGCGTTGTTTTCGCAAAGAGGATCTTTTCCAATCCAGCAGGGAGTGATCTTTTTACTGCAAAGTAGTTTGCGAAGAGAAGGAAGATCGTGTTTGGATACAAAGGTAAAAGCTTTCCCCTTTCTCCCCATACGGCCAGTACGGCCGGTACGATGTGTATACTGTTCTCCGTATCTCGGGAAATCCCAATTAATCACATGCGAGACATGTGAAAAATCAAGACCCCTCCCGGCAACATCGCTCGCAATAAGGTAGCGGAGCTTCTCACTCTTGAACTTCCCAATAATCGAAGAACGCTTATCCTGACTAAGCCCCGCGTGCATATAGTCAATATCTTTAAAATCTTTCCTGATGGAGCGGAACAACGTATCAACCATGTGACGGGCATTGCAAAAAATGAGCGCCTGATTAACATCCTCCCCCTCAAGATACTTTATAAGTTCTATATGCTTTTGTTTTGGGTGGCAATAGGCGAAATAATGCTCAATGCTTTCTGGCGCTGCCCTCTCTGTAATAAGGGAGATATGTTGGGGATCACGCAAACAGTCATGTGCGAGCTTTTTGATATCATCAGGCATCGT
>JANLHY010000120.1 GCA_024653795.1 Candidatus Brocadiaceae bacterium
TGATACAGGTAGGACTTACCTATGCCATTGCTATTGTTTTTCCCATTGTAGGCTTTTTCTTTCTGGCATTTGGTATTATGGAAGACAGTGGTTATCTTCCACGTCTTGCCGTAATGGTGGATAAGGTATTTAAACGTATTGGACTAAATGGGAAGGCAGTGCTTCCGATGGTGTTAGGTCTTGGTTGTGATACCATGGCGACATTAACAACACGCATCCTCAATACAAAAAAGGAACGGATTATTGCCACTTTATTGCTTGCATTAGCGATACCGTGCTCTGCTCAATTAGGCGTTATTTCAGGTGTGCTGGGTAAGATTTCCGGAATGTACTTCGCCATTTATGTTTTTGTCATAGGCACACAACTTCTCTTTGTTGGTTATTTATCGTCTAAGGTTTTGCCGGGAGCGCCTTCAGATTTTTTGATGGAGATTCCACCATTTCGTATGCCGAAATTATCAAATATTTTCATTAAGACATTCTATAGAGTTCATTGGTTCTTAAAAGAGGCTGTACCCTTATTTATGCTTGGCACCCTGGCATTATTTGTAGCTACAAAACTTGGCGTATTGTCACTTATAGAGAGGATTGGCGCGCCAATAACAAAAAATTTTCTGGGATTACCCATAGAAACAACACATGGTTTTATATTGGGATTTTTACGCAGGGATTACGGCGCTGTGAGTATCTTTAAGGTGCTTGAAGAAAAAGGCGGCAATAAGGGTATAAATCCTGAGCAATTGTTAGTTTCGCTGGTTGTGATTACGCTATTCATTCCATGTCTTGCAAATTTTCTGGTGATGATCAAAGAGCAGGGGGCAAAAAATGCATTTTTAATGTTCGCATTTATATTGCCATATTCTGTTCTTGTAGGTGGTATTTTAAGGGTTATTTTACAGCAGTTCTAATGGATGCAAATACGCGGAAAGGTAGTGTCTATTACAGGTGATGTTGCCGAAGTATGTATTATCAGAGAAAATACAGCGTGTGGAAGTTGTTCTACCTGTCTGAAAAAAATGGGTGTGAGAGATATTACAAAAGTATCTGCTATCAAGGGGATTCAGATTGGACAAGAGGTTGTCCTTCGTGATAACATAACCTGGTTTTTTAAAAATAGAATTATGCTTGTCGTAGCTGCCTTTGTTTTAGGTATCATATTAACAGAGGTAACATCCACTATCGTATCATTCGGTACTTACAGAGGTGGAATGGCTTTGCTTGCAGGGGGAATATTAACATTAATAGTGTTAATTGTTTCATGGATCAGGAAGCCGCGATATCTTTTTAGGATAGTCAAGGTAGGTCAGGCGTCCTCGCCTGACATTATAACGACAGACGGGGACGTCTGTCCATAAGCGCTAAGTTGTTTTTGATATTTTTTACATGGAGTCCAATATCGAATATCGAACAAGGAATTTCGAATTATGAAGTTTTCTTATCCACCTTTGTACGAATAATTCTGACGGCAAAATCTCTTCAGCGTTCTTCAAGATCAAATGTTCTATTATCCTTCGACTTTCGTTATTCCTTGTTCGATATTCGATATTAGATTCCTCTGAAAATTAATAGCGCTATCATAACCCGAACGAGTCGTAAGAGCGCCAAAAGTTGGGCAGTGTTAAAATTTGCCACAAAGCCTTACACAAAGCGGAATACAAGACTTCGTAAAAAATATTTTTGCTGAAAATGTCAAAATATTATTTGTAAGACACTAATTTATAAGGTGACGATGAATGGCTATTGAAGAATCTTTACAACAGGGTATTAGTCTAGCAGGACAGGGAAAGTTGCATCAGGCGCTTAGTATATTTGAGGATATTCTTAAAGATTATCCTGATGAGCCCCGAGTCCTCTTCAATGCTGCGGTGATTAATAACCGGTTAGGATATAAAGATCGTGCCCTAGGTTTGTTACAACGTAGTATCGATGCTGATTCCTCTTTTGCCAACCCTTACTTTTATCTTGGTCAATTACATTTGCAAAATGGATGTTACCATGAAGCTTATCAGGCATTTCGTAATACGATTGCCCGTGATATTGAATTTACTCCGGCTTATGAGGGAGCAAAGACGGCAGCATCTGCTATAGGTCTATCTGTAATTGCCGATGAGTCAGACGTTATTTTTTATACTGGCGGTTATCCGTTTCATGGCGGGACGATAGAAGAAAGAGGGCTTGGAGGCAGCGAAAGCGCCCTTATTTACATTGCCCGTGCCCTGGCTGCAAAGGGGATCAAGGCGCGCGTTTTTTGCAACTGCGAAAAGCCGGGCATCTATGATGGCGTACGTTACGACGATCTGGTGGATTTTCACATTTACCGGAATCTGTATAAGTTGCCAGTGCTCATTTCCTCCCGCTCACTACGGCCTTTTAAGGTTGATTTACAGGCTCAATTCCGCATCCTATGGATACACGATGACGTTAATGTCGCGTTTCTGGGAAATGAAGGTCCTGCTTGTTTACCCATCGATCGTATTTTTGCTATTAGTCACTGGCAGAGAGACGTATGGTCGCGCCATTTTAGTATTCCCGCAGAACGTTTTTTCCTGACACGCAACGGCGTAGATTTGAAACTATTCAGACCTGCTAAAAAGAGGAATCGTAATCGTCTGATTTATGCCAGCCGTCCTAATCGTGGATTGAATATTTTGCTGAAATTATTCCCATATATTCGTCAACAAGTCCCCGATGCTGAGTTATACATTTATACCTATCAATTACCTGACGATAATCTTGAAGACCCTATTTGCCAACAGGCGCGTCAGCCTGGGGTGTTTATACGGACGGGCTTGCATAAGGCGGCGCTTGCGGCAGAAGTTGGCAGCGCTCGCCTGATGGTTTATCCTAGTACTTTTAGAGAAACATCATGTATTGCCGCAATTGAAGCGCAGGCTGCCGGGACGCCGATAGTTGCCAGCACACTGGCAGCTTTGTCAGAAACGGTGGTTGATGGTGTCAGTGGATGTCTTATTCCAGGAGTTCCCAATACTGCTGAGTTTGGGCGTCAATTCGTTGCGGCTGTTGTGGGTTTGATGAACAACGATGAAGCATGGCAGCGCCTCAGTCATGGCGCCCGTAGTCGTGCTGAGTTACTTTACGATTGGGATATCCTTGCAAAAGAGTGGATTATTGAAATTCAAAGGCTGGTAGATGCAAAAAATGTGACTACTCAGGTGTTCGGTGTTCGGTGTTCGGAGGAGCATGACCGATGAACCATGAGGCAACAGGCAAGACTTATTTGGATATCGAGAATTTACAGGTCTATCAGAAGCGCTGCCAACTTCACCTGGAGATTCGAATGCACAACGGTCTCGAGAAGCCGCTTGAATAGCGCCTTCCCGAGAAAGAACGCCGTTGGGCCGTCGCTGAGGCAGCTGGCGAGTATGGCGAGCCACAGGAGTTCCGGTCTCCGTGATGACCCCGAACCCCGAACACTGAACACCCTCGCGCTGGTTCAGGCTTGCAGCCTGAACCGAAACATTTTGGTTCAATCGAGGACGATTGAACCAGCAAGGGAGGTTCAGGGATAATGATTTATAAATGATTGTACCAGGCGAGCGATTCAGTATCGAATATGATTAATTGCGCTGATATTGAATGTTTCCATGTGTCTGTTCCTCTGTAACAGTTTAGTTTTTTGAAAAATTCCAGTAATAATGTGGTTATTATGCAATGTAGCGGCAATTCATGAATTGCCGCTACATATTGGTCACAGAGACATTTTCAACTATTGATGTTTTCAAAAAACTAAACTGTTACAATTTTTTTAAATCTCAAATCGTAATTCGTAAATTTTTGCTAAAATTGTCAAAATAATTTTGGGAAGATACTAATCGTCGTTTATTTACATAGTACCAAGTACGGATATTACAAGCTGCTGGTTTGTAACGCTTCTGTCTGAACATTGTCTTGCACCTGAACCCATGTCTCTCGTAATTCTTTTAATATCTTTAAGGCAATATCAAAATTACCGCGTTTGATCTCACGCATGCAGTAATCGTACAATCTAAATAACGAGTTGGCAATTTCTGCATAATCAAAATTGAGCGAGTCTATTAATTCTATAAGAACTGTACTGGCTTTTGATTCGTCTCTCCGATTACAAGCGGTAATCCCTGCATCATAAGCCTTTATCAGCAGTTGAACAGGGTTTAACGTCATTATTTCTTGCTCAAGATATGCGTTACTTATTTTTTTAGTAGCAATCATAGGTATCTTACTCCTTTTAAAAAAAGACTATAAAAATAATCTGTATAATTATCCGCAGATATCAATTAATGAGGGCAAAAATTCAAAACATTTTCTTTCATTATTTAATAAATACTTTCCTTCCTGTATCTTTTCCAGATTATAAGTGATATCTTTAATATGATCTCTAATTAAGCAAGTATTTTCGGCATCATGTATAATCGTAGAATTTAATAACTGATGAATTTGATGCAGCAGCACATCTACACTTGTCTTCCAAATACTATTATCGGCAAAGCTGCTGGATTCTTTAATAGAATCATAATATTTTTTTGAAGAAATTAATTTATCGATTAATAGCCCTCTCTCATTCATTGTTTTATCCAGGAGGTCTGCATTACAATTTTCTAACAGCATCTCTTTGAGCTTGCAGGTGTACCTGTGAAGCTCCTGATGATATTTTAGTTGTGTTGTGAGTATCTCAATTATTTCATCGCAGTTATTTGTTAAGGTATCATCCGTTGGTTTATGCATAGCTATACCTATTGCGAATTAAAAAATGAACTGATCTGATTGCCCTGTAATACTGCGGTGGTCAACATGTCCTGCATTTTGTATAATTGTTGGCGATATTGATTTTCTTTTATCTTTAAACGCTCTTCCATCCGTGTGATTCTGGTTTCTATACCCGTTATTCGATTACTAATAACGGTTTTTGTCTCGTCAATAATAGAGCCTCTTGAAGTGGAGGCGCTCTCCACAAAAGGTTTTAAAAGGGTTTCCAACTTTTTAGCAACACCGTTTGTGGAATTGAATAGATCTTGGACTGCCTGGGAATTGGAAGATATGGCATCGTTAAATTTCGTTGTATTCGATAAACTGGCTTTCAGGGAACTATCAAAGGTAATGCCGATTTTACTGAGATAATCTGGATTCCCGATGGTAAGCCCTGTTACTTGTTCTGATAGTTTTTTATATAATTGACTTTTTAAAGACGCAAAGATTGTATTGCCTGCGAGTACGCCCCTTGCCTTTGTATATGCGTCTAAACCTGTTTTGTCTTTGATATATTGCGTTGCAGCATTAAACTTTGTGAGAAAATCATTAATCTTTGATTGTAAGGCGCTTGTATCCTGCTTGACCGTTATCGTTGTATAGGTAGTATCTGTGTAAGCCGTAACATTCGTATTTTTAAGGGTATAGCTAATACCGTTTATCGTAAAGGTGTTTGAACTTTTGGTAATTTCATCAGATGCGCTGGCGCTATTTATGGTAAACTTCGCATCAGTACCGCTGGTTGCCGATGCAGTGTCCAATTTTAATACATTCATAAGATTACCAGTTACATCCGACAGTGTAATCGTATCTGTGCTGCCAGCACCTTTGGATTTAATAAGAACCTTGTCAAGGGAAGTATCATAGAACACATTTACATTTGCTGTGGAGCTGTTTATCCTGGAAATAACCGCATCCAGCGTGTCTGTTGATGTGTCGTATGAGATATCCACGCCGTTAATTTTAAATTTGCCGGTCGTGGTACTTGTCAGTGCAGTATCAAAATTTGCATTATTCAATATTACATTACTCTGAACACCGGTGGCATCTGTCGTGCCGTGATAAGCATAGGGTGTCGTTGCATCCCTCATTTTCACCTGCGTGAAAAATCCGGTGCTGCCCCCTGCTACGGATTCAGAGAAAGTTAAAGCGGTTACGGCTTTGCTTTCAAGATAGAACTTGTCTTCGGTCTTGTTGTAGTAAATATTTGCATCTACCCCGGCAGCATTGACCGCATCCATGAATGTCTGGACTGAGGTATAGGTGGATAAATCAGCCGATGTCCAGCTACCGATAGTTACTGTCCCCGTAGGGGCGCTTCCAAAACCCGCATTAGCGAAACTCTTTGTCACATCAATTGTCCCGCTGCCTGGCGCTACTTTTGAGCTGCTTACGGTTGCGGGTTTTGTTAATAACGCCGCAGTACTTTGTAAAGAGGCGCCGGTAGCCAACTGTTTAACCCGTACCTGAAATGTTCCTGTGGCGGCTCCCGAACCAGCGGATGCAGTTATCTTTGTTTCGTCGCCGGAACTAGATGTCCTTGAGTTATATATAGTGGTGGTTTCGGTGCTGCCAAGCTCTCTTGATAATGTCAAGAGGTCTGAGATCTTTGTCTTTAAATCGGTATGTATGTTGAGACTGCTGCTGAAGCTGGTTTTTTGAGTATTCAGAGCAGTTAATGGCCTTCGTTCCAATGCCATGTACTGAGAAATCAGCGAATTAAGACCGGAACTTGAGCTGTAAGCTGAGGTAAGCGATGATGATATGGCCATAATATGAAACTCCTAAATGAATGTTCAGGAAATTCAATCTTTTCCCCGATCGAAGTCGAGGACAAGTGTGATTCCCCTCTAAAAAGAGGGGATAAAGGGGTGTGTAAGTTTGCCGCAGCACACCCCATAAGCGCTAACTTAAAATAACGGATCAATTTAACCGTGTATTGAATAACGAATATCGAACAAGGAATTTCGAATTATGAGGTTTTCTTATCCTTCGACATTCATTATTCCTTGTTCGATATTCGTTATTGGATTTCATGTAAAAAATATCAAAAACAACTTAGCGCTTATGGGGATAAACCACCCGCGCTACTCTTCCGACTCGTTTGGGTTAGGGGCATCCTAAAACAAAAAAATCGGGGATGGGTTATTAACGGCGCCCATCCCCAGTTTAAAACTTACCTTATCTGAAGAGACTTAATATAGCTTGTGGTCCCGAGTTTGCCTGAGCAAGCATGGCGCTAGCGGTCTGTTGCAATATCTGCAACTTGGTTGAATTTAATTGTTCATAAGCCATGTCGGCATCCTCGATACGACTCCTCGCTGCCTCAGTATTCGTCTTGGCTATAGTCAAGCTTGTCTCCTGATACGTTAACCTGTTCACTATTGACCCAATGTAGCTCAATGACTCAGACACATCGGCAATTGCGGTATCTATCCTACTCATTAATAGCTGGGCTGACGCTGATGAACCCACTATTGAACCTGCAAGTGTGCCAGTAGAGACCGTTACATTCAAGCCGCTAGAAGAAAAACCTTTGGTTGTAGCGCCAGAATCAAAGCTGACGTTAGCCTTTGCAAGCAAATCAAACTTCAGGATATCATTTGTGCTACTTGCCCCTGCGCCAATTTGGAACTTAAATAAAACAGCACTGGATGCGCCGGTTGTAGCATTGCCACTGAATATTGATTTGTCGTTCCACGTGGCCTGATTAACTTCAAGGTCAACCTGATTGGTTAATTTTACCAGTTCTCCCTTAATGGCAGTACGCTCTGCAGTGCCCAGTGAATCATCGGCTGCCTGAGTGGCTTTCGTCTTCATTTGCGTCAGAATGTCAACAATGTTACCCAAGTGTCCTTCCGCAACTGCGACAAGATTCTTAGCAGAACCGATGTTGTTTAATGCCTGGCCAAGGCCCTCTGCACGGGCGTTAAACTTTTTGGCAATTGTATACCCAGCAGCATCGTCTGCTGCGTTATTAATTCTTTTACCTGTTGCCAGCCTTAATTGAGCGACAGACAGTTTACTATCAATGTCGTTCAACGACCTTAATGCATTTAACGCATTAATGTTGGTATTAATTCTTGCACCCATTTTTAAACCTCCTTGTTTTAATGTTTTTCCCGTATTCCATGACGGGAAGAAACTAATCCATGCTTCGATATAAATTACAATAATTTAAGAGCCTGACTAGTCTGGTCTTTAAACTTTTCTACGGTACCTGTTTTAATTATCGGCAGAAAGTATAATAAGTTTAATGTTTTTTTAAAAATATTGTTATCAGTTTCATATGTCAGACCGTAATCTCAGGTTTCAATTTTTAGGCCTGAAAGGCCGTTAGGATATAGCAGGGGGTGAAGCCCCCTGAAATTGAATAACAAAAAACATAAGCCCCAAAAGGGCGAAAGGGCATTTTGTTTTTCGTGCTCAATACAAAATGAATTCCTGGAAAGGCACATGTCCCGGCCATGATAAGCATCCTTTTCTTTCGCCCCTCCGGGGCTGGTTATCCTTTTACTTCTTTAACCAGGGGCTTCACCCCTGGCTATATGCTTTCTGCCCTTCGGGCCTAAGGTAGTTTTAATGTTCATGTTCAGGAATTTCAATCTTGTAGGGGCAATTCATGAATTGCCCCTACATACAAATCAAAATAGTCGCCGCAGGCCTAATTCAATGTTTAGGAATTTCAATCTTTTATAATTCCCCTCTAAAAAGAGGGGATAAAGGGGTGTGTAGGTTTGCTGCAACACACCCCCAGCCCCTCTTTCTAGAGGGGAGCTTAAAAGCCGCTGCCGAAGGCAGCCTAATTTAAATCTGCAGCAGATTGTTTTTGAATTTCTTCTCCAGGGAAATAAGGTTTTGTGAGGCGTAATGACAGGCGGGGTCTAATTCAAGCGCTGCCTTGAGTCCGATTATTGCAGATTCTAATTTGCCCAATCTGGCGTAACAAATGGCAATAGTAGCAATTACATTGGCATCAACAGGTGTGATTTCAAGGTATCTTTCCAGCAACTCGATGGCAGTGGCGTGGTCTTCTATTTCTATGCAGAGATTTCCCAGTTTGAGGTACGTGCTAGTATCTGTTGGATTTGAAGTGAGCGTGTTTTGGATGAATTTAATTACGCTCTGCCGGTCACCATTTTTAAATTTAATCCTTTCCATAAGGCATGTAAGTTCCAAATTATCTGAATTAGAAGAAGTTATTGTTTTCAAAGCCTCTTCTGCCTCTTTAACCTGGTTTGTTTGCAATAATAAATTTACTAAAAATATATGTGCATTTAAATCGTTGCTGTTTTTTTTGATCAGTTGTTTGAAGGTATGGATAGCTTCATGTGCTTTTCCCTGCATAATTTGTGCTTTTCCCATCAAGAGGCATATCAAGTGATTAGCAATACCCAGTTTTATAGCGGTATTAGTGATATTTTCAGCCTCTTGAAAGCGATTTTGGGAGATATGGAGGTGTGCAAGGTTTGAGTAGTACAATGATTCATTATTGTTTAGTTCGATAGCCTTTTTGTAAGCCGGTTCTGCCTTACTAAGAACTCCAAGACGATTGTAACATTCTCCGATATTGTTATATGCCTTATGTTCATAATAATAGGTATCTACAATACGAATGTTAAAGGCAGGGTTTTTGTTTTCTTTGTCTTTTATAACAAGATATCTTTTAAAATAATTTATAGCATCATCAAATTCTCCCTTCCTTGATAATATATCTCCCATAACATATAAAACATCTAACGAATCGGGATTCTCGCTGATTGCGTCTCTGCAGAGTTCTTCTGCCCTATTTATTTGATTTGTGTTCAGCAAGGCATACGCAAGGTCAATGTAAATCCTAAGCCTTTGGTTCCTGTGATCAATGTCTGTCTGCGATACGGGTACATTTAATCCTTTTTCTCCTAATTCAATAACTTTATCAAAGTCATATTCGTTCCTATAGTTTCGAATTAGGTTTGCCAGGGCAAAGATATTGTTAGGGTTGCCAGCCACTTGCTTTCTCAAAAGATCTCCGGTCCTTTTGTATTTTTTTTGCATTTCGTCTGTAGATAAGTTGTATCCATAGTGATAGAGTCTTGTTTCTGACGGCATGGCATTACCATCCAGAATAAGTTGATTGTGCACAATACCTTCATAGTGCGCCTTTCCTCTGCGAAATACCCTTGAATAGTAATGTTTTGATTGGCCGCCAGGAAGTTCGCTGTAGATAGCAACGTATATTGCATTATAGGAATCAGTTTGTATTAACTTATGAAGTAAAGGTATATCAGTCTGTTCAAGCGCCTCATCAGCATCAATTTGGAGAATCCAATCGCAGGTTGCATAGCTCAGGGAATGGTTCCGCGCTTCACTAAAACTGTTGCGCCAGGGGTGATGATATACTTTAGCGCCGAAGGATTGTGCAATTTCAACGGTTTTATCTGTCGAACCAGTATCGACAATAATAATTTCATCTACGGTGTCTTTAATACTTTTCAAACACTGAGCCAAAAATTTCTCTTCGTTCTTAACGATCATACACGCGGAGA
>JANLHY010000780.1 GCA_024653795.1 Candidatus Brocadiaceae bacterium
TGCTCGGTCAGGAGTATCGCTGCATCCATCTTTTTGACAAGTATGGACGCCTCTGAAGATTGCAGTGCAGGAGGAGTATCCATTATAACAAAAGCGAAATTTCTTTTTAACAGCTCAATTGTTGTTTCCATTTTCTCGGAATTTATAAAATTAGAGGGATTTTCTACTTTTTCGCCGCTTGTGAGGATATATAGATTATCAAGGCCAGCAGGCGAAAGCAGGTGGCTGGGCTGTATCTCGCCTAACATGAGGTCGGTAATCTTCCTGATTGCATTTTCCCATTCATAATTGCCCTTAAGCACGTCAGTCAGGCCGGGCTTATTTTCAATGCCGAACAACTTATGAATACCAGGGGACTTAAGGCCTGCGTCAATCAGCGCCACTGTCATGCCTGCCTGACTGAGGGCGATGGCAAGATTCGCGGCAAACACAGTGGCGCCTTCCCCTCCTGCAGCGCTCAGAATTGCCAGAGCCTTTATATCATTCTCTTTTGCCGTTAACAGGAGGCTCGGCACTACTGCCCTGTACTCCTCGGCAACGGCGGAATCTGACAGGAAATGTGAAGGGAGCGACATGTATCTCATCACATCCTCATCAGAAATATCAGGATATTTATTCCTCACAAGTTCAAACGTCTCTGGCTTATTCCAGTCCGAGATAGTTGTCAATACAGGAAGTCCGAGTATCTCCGAGAGGATATCTGTTTTACGCGGTATTGTGTCAATAGCTTCATGGACAAAGCCGCCAATGAATCCGATAATCACGGAAAGGAGAAGGCTTATAATGGCATTCCCTATAAGTGTTACACGGGTTATAGGGGTTTTGGGCTCAACGGGATAGCGGACAACAGTAACCTCTTCCGTCCTCTCTGCCTGCCTGACGCTTACCTCCTGTTGTTTCAGGAGTATCTTATTGTACAGCGCTTCTTTTGAGGCCACGTCACTCTCAAGTATGCTGAATACATTATCTTCATCCGGTATCTCCTTTAACCTGGCATGGGTTGTACTTATATCATCTTCTAACGTCTGCACGAGGTTTTCATTATATTTCCTCTCTGCTTCAAGTTCCGTAATCATCTGTTTCACTACTGAAGTTTTCTGTTCCCTAATGGCAAGAACCTCGGGGTGCAAGGTGGTGTAATAGGTCAATAAAGAGTCTTCCTGCACCTGCAAGTCACTCATTCTGCTGTTGAGAGTATTGATAATATTTGCCAGGGCGCCGCCGGGTGTATATATCCGCAGATCGGCAATATCCAGGGTCTTCCCGCTTTTCAGTGTCTTTATGTCATCATTAACCCTGGCGATCCTGAAACGTAAGTCATCCAAACTCTTTCTCCGGTCAATATACCTGTCAAGAATAA
Source organism: Candidatus Brocadiaceae bacterium (assembly GCA_024653795.1). Lineage (GTDB taxonomy): Bacteria > Planctomycetota > Brocadiia > Brocadiales > Brocadiaceae > Wunengus. The sequence continues at coordinate 1,361 of JANLHY010000780.1, forward strand.
GCTTCTTTTCATCCGCAACCGTGGTAAACTCCAGTTTCTTACTGTATGCATTCAGACTGTCCCTGGCTTTGTTCATATTCGCTGCTGCTTCAGCCAGTTTATCATTGACAACCTTTGTCTCTTCTATAAGATTTTTATTACTCTCGTAAAATACCGCTTCTCTATACGATTCCGCAATAAGAACAGCCAGTTTCTTTGCCATTGCAGGCTCAGGATGCTGAGCCTTTACTATTACGATATTACCTCCCTTAGGATCTTTTTCCGAGATTATCTTGCCTTCCAGATCCTTTATGACAGCCATGTATTGAGGAGAGGCAAGCACCTCTTCGGTCTGTATATTAGATGGGATAATACCTGTCTTCTTTGCAACAGCCTCAAGCACAGGGAAGCTCCTTATCATTGTTATCGCCGTTGTAACAGGATCTCCCAGCTTGGTTACCCCCATAAGGAGTTCAGCGACAGTCGTGACCTTTTCAACTTTCAAGGCCGACTCCGCTTCATAGATGGGTTCGGGCTTTGCTAAGTATATGATGACAAACGATAAAAGAGTAGAAATTATGCTCGTAATAGTGATAGTTTTTCTTCTTCTGAGCGCTATCTCTTTTACGTCCTTGATTGTATACTCAGCCATTCTTACCGTCCTACCTTATATGTTATGGTGTATCAGGGCTAAAGCCCTGTTCGGTTCGTCTCTTAGTCCCCAGCCTGAAGGCTGGGGTTATTCTGTAGCACGGGGGTTCATCCCCCGCTATTTGCCTGTCTGCGTGCGGACACGCAC
>JANLHY010000126.1 GCA_024653795.1 Candidatus Brocadiaceae bacterium
GAAGATAACCACTGTCTTCCATAATACCAAATGCCAGAAAGAAAAAGCCTACAATGGGAAAAACAATAGCAATGGCATAGGTAAGTCCTACCTGTATCAGTCCTGACTGTTCATTCAAAAATAATTCGAATATTATATTATCTTTACTTATTATTTTCTGTGCAAGCAATCCGCAATAATAATTAAATCCCTGAAAATTTATGTGGGAAATAGTATATATTTTCTTGATAAACGGTATATAGATGTAAATATCAAAACCACCTGAGGGAGTCAAAGAACTTCCAAACACCTTATTTTCAAAAAAATCGACACACGTGCCTGCACCGAATTCTCCCACGAGTTTATAAACAACCCAGAGAATGGTAACTAATATGGGAAATGCCGCTATTGGATGCATTGTTATACGCCCCAATATCTCACTAATAGTGCTCTTTTTCTTGTATTCTCTCAAATAGAGGTACAATGAAAACCATATTGACGTTACTCCACCAACAGCAATCGGCATAAATAAATTCAAAATATTATCTGGTTGAAGTCTGGAAGAAATTAAAGACATTGATAATGTTGCGAGTTTATATCCAATGAAGAAAGCCGCCAATGGAACCAGGAAGTAAAAAAGCACCCCTCTGATAAACGGATGCGTTTTCCCTTCTTTTGAAACGGTCGTACAAACCCTTTCAACCAGCGCATTCACATAATTTGCACGTTTTATATTGATTACATAACTCAAAGGATTGCTAAATTGTTTTTGGATATTGTCCCGAATACGATGAATGTCACCAAAAAACTCATTTGGAAGTTTATTCCTCAACTTTTCTTCAAGGGCTTCATCTCCCGATAAAATCATGATAGCTAATGAACGTGTATTAACGACAGTATCATCGTTCAATATTTTCTGTATCTTCAAAATGCCTTCTTCGATTACGCTCCCGTAACCGATATGCAGATTGGGTACCTTTGCTAATGATATCGAACTCAGCAATGCATTTATTCCTACCCTGTGCGTAGCAATAGTTTTTATAATCGGGATGTTTAATGTCTCTTGCAATACCGGTACATCAATATTCATCCCTCTGTCCAGGAGTTCATCCCACATATTCAACGTCAGAACTACAGGCAGTCCCATCTCGGCGAGTTGTGTGGTAATGAGCAAACCACGTCGAAGATTCTTTGCGTCCACAACCTGAATAACACGCTTTTCATACTCTTCCAACAGCATATCCCGCGCCACAAGTTCATCCTCTGACAGAGGAATTAAACTATTTGCGCCCGGCGTATCAAAAATCTCAATCCTGCCATCCAATCCCTTACAAATGCCCCTGGAAACTTCTACAGTAGTTCCAGGATAGTTTGATACGGTCACATACTTTCCCGTTAATAATCCAAATATCACACTCTTGCCGACATTTGGATTTCCCACCAATGCAACCTTAAACGTACTCACCCCTGGTTCAGACATTCATTTATTCCTAATCACACTAAGGGATTGACAATAAATAACATGACCAACTTCATGTTGCTGTGCCATCAGGGCTAAAGCCCCGGTAGGACGTGTACCCACTAACCCCAGCCTTAAGACTGGGGTTAACCCGCCTGCCTCCCACATGCCTTATAACCCCAGCCTTAAGGTTGGGGGTTAGTGATGGTCTCGTCTGAATTGGGCTTTAGCCCTGACAGTGCTTGTACTGAGCCTGTCGAAGCGCCTGCTCTTCAAAGTGCCTGTACTGAGCTTGCCGAAGTGTCGGACAAGTAGAGACGACCTGTCGGGTCGTCTCTACAAGTTCAGATTATTTATTGTCAATCCCTTAGAAGAGAGACAGTACTGTTTGTTTTTGTGTTTTTTAGCAACTTCATGAGCCGATGAAACTGAAAACGATTCTTATTACAGGCGCAACAGGTTTTCTGGGCAGTTTTATTACACAAGAACTCCTTGAAGCGGGGTTTCGCTTAAAACTCCTCGTTAGAAAAACGCATGATTTACAAGCGAAGGAAAGATTTTCTGAAATCTTTCCACTATCTGCTTCATCAGTGTTTGCAGATAGAACTCGAGCGGATCGTATCGAAATTATTGAAGGGGATGTTTCAAAAAAGTATTTAGGACTCGATACAAGAGAGTACATAAGACTGGCAGAAACTATTGACGAAGTATTTCAT
>JANLHY010000132.1 GCA_024653795.1 Candidatus Brocadiaceae bacterium
ACGCCTGATAATGCGTTTTTGTATGTATGCAATGCCGAGAGTGACAGCGTATCGGTGATAGATATAGCGAGGAAGCAGGTAGTCAAGGAGATCAAGGTAGGTGACTGGCCGAGTGGGATAAAGATATCGAAGGATGGGAAGACGGCCTATGTAGCGTGTTCAGGGAACATGTGGAACACGATAGATGTAATCGATACAGGCAAGATGGAGAAGGTCAGGTCTATCTTCACGAGTGATTATGGTCCAAGGACACTGGACATATCGCCGGATGGCAAGACGATGGCAGTAATCAACGACACGGTTGGTTCAATCAACAGGAGCGTCAATTTTATTGATATAGCTAGTGGCAGGGTAACCGAGAAGAGGGTAATCAGGGAGAGTTCCAACCTGAGGGACGTGGTATACACGCCAGATGGGCAGTATGTGGTGGTGACCTATGAAAGTCCGAAGAACTGGTTGCCGGTGTGCGAGGCAGAGAATGGTCAGGTATTTACGAACAACATAGCGGTGATAGAGACAAAGGCGGGTGGTAAGGTAGCAAGGCTGCCGCTGGATGAGCTCAACAACTATGATGGTAATCCGTATGGGTTAGCGATGGATCAGAAGGGGAGGTATTTGTATATAGGAGTAAGGGGGATGCATCGTGTAACGATACTGGACATGGGCAAGGTGTTGAACGTTGTTCGTGGAAATTCCCAGTCTGAGCTCGATTATATGAGGGATGACCTTGGATTGGTGAGGGATTATTTGGTGGCCAGGGTGCCTACGGGGCTTGGGCCAAGCTCAGTATGTTTATCGCCGGATGGAAAGATTTGCTATGCAGCCAACTATTTTTCCAACAATGTGACAGTAATCAGGACGCCGGTGGATTAATAGTTAAAAGGGAATGTAATTAGGTATTCATGAATAGAGATTATAAGGAGGAGAAAAATACGATGAAGAGCGGAATGATAAAGATCGGTATAATAGCTGCCCTGGGGATAGGTGGGGTGGTGACGACTGGTCAGTTAATGGCTGGTACGCCGCAGGTAGTAGCGACGATCCAGACGGGGCCTGAGTGGGAGATGCTTCCAAGGGGCGAGCCATTAACGGTGCCAGAGGTGCATTACAGGGTAAAACACTCACCCTATAAGAGTGAGTTGGTAAGGTATGGACAATTTATATTCAACGATGCATCATGGGGTTTGCAGGGTGAGTATGCATGCGCCAGCTGTCATTATGAGAGAGGACAGACGACCGGGTTGATTTGGGACTTGGGTGACGAAGGATGGGGAAGCTGGAAGAACGTGAAGTACATCAGGGGTGGAAGGTATTTGCCGCCGTTCAGGCATGAGGGGTTCACGGGACACCCGGATGAAATCGTAGGTGCAACAAGTTCATTGGACAGGGTATGCGGAAGAGACCCTGGGTTTGTGTTCAGGAGCGAGAATTTTTCACCTGAGAGGTTAGAGTCGCTCATTTGCTACATCAGGTCGCTTGAGTTTACGGGAAGTCCGTTCAGGAATCCTGATGGTAGTTTGACGGATGCGCAGAAGAGGGGCGAGAAGATATTTAATGATCCGAAGGTAGGATGTTCGGAATGTCATCCAGGGGAATCGAGCGATCCG
>JANLHY010000079.1 GCA_024653795.1 Candidatus Brocadiaceae bacterium
AAGTAAATCCGGTACTTAGGGGCTGGTATCAGTACTACGGACGGTTTTACAAATCCGAAATGTACCCGGTGCTTAGAAATGTAGAGCGTTATCTTGTACTATGGGCAAGACGGAAATACAAGAAACTGGCAAGACATGGACAAAAAGCACGACGGTATCTTGGCGGCGTATGCAAACGAGAGCCGGGATTATTTGTTCATTGGGAAATGGGCTTAGGTTCAGCGACTGAATAATGGGAGCTGTATGAGTCGAGAGGCTCACGTACAGTTCTGCGAGGGGCTGGCGGGGAAGTTCCGCCGGTCTACTCTCCTCGTCGTCATGACGAAAACCAAAGAAGAACTTCCTGCCGCTCTTGTGTTTGTCAAAGAAACTATTGAAGGAAAACTGGGAATGAAGTTGAGCGAGGATAAAACCAAACTCACAAACTTCAAAACTTGTCCTCATGAAAATGGGGAACGGAGTCTGAAAAGTATAATCTTCAAAGTCCGCCTATGCTGCGAGCCACAAAGGGTTGGCCATAGAGCCACAGGTTTGTGATAATCAATTGGACACAGCATGGTACCAACGATTTTCTGGGGCAGATACTTGCCAGGGGCGAAGGGATTACTCGTACAAGCATGCCCTCATGTAAATGGGGGATAATTCCTAAGAAAGCCTTGATCCGGATGGGTGACTGGTGCGGATTTATAATCCGTAACTGAAATGTTGAAAATACGGGTGCGGTCAATGGGATGAATGCTTATCAGGTAATAGAATTATTTCGTTCGATAATGCAAAAAATCTGCGATTTATTGCTGTAGAGAATTTTTTTCGCTTGACAAAAGCCTTCTAATGGGCGACCCTTTATACGTTCTAGGAATTCATCCGAGCAATAAAGTTTGTAATATTCGCTTTTCTCCATCCTGAGTCCCTTTCTGATTTTTTCTTCTCATTTGCAGCTTCTCTGCCTATCTTCCTTTATTCTCTTCATTACAGTAATTTTGCGACGGGTGCGCTATTGCTTCACCCATCCTACGGTTGCATACAGTTAGTTGTTTCTTTCTTATAGTCAATAATACATCCGTGATGCCAATAGTAATTTAGATATTTTTTAATATCTACTTCTCCAATAATGACACCGATACCAGGAATAAAGGTATCGCATTCTTTGAATGGTTCGCCACAATAATAGCAAACGCCACATTCACCTGGGATTTTTTCAATATGATTTGCCATAGGGAACTTCCTAATTTTAAAACAACCTTTTTTCTAAAGTAGTAATTTCATACACCTTAGAATGCCACTCAGATACTGCATCATAGTCCATGAATTTCGTTCTTTTTTGAATTGAAACGAAAGCATTTAAAGCTAATTTTGATTCAAACTCCTTTTTCCGGACATCAGATGCCACTATATAGAAGTCTGTATAAAAATCTTGTAGTTCGACGAATTTCAAAAGGGAGTTATAAATATCCGCTGCGTGTTCAACTTCAAAAAACATAGAGGGCATTTTCCTGACATTAAACCAAGTTACATCAATTGTACGTGCTCTTTTTATTATACGATCGTAAGTAAATTGATAATAGTCTTTAACAGAAATAATTTCTTCTAGCCTCTTGCCCAAATAAATTTTATTCTTGTCTTGATTTGGTATATAGGTTTGAAACTCTTTTAAATTACCGATTTCAACAAGCAACCCCTGAAAATATGTATGACTAAATTCTTCCTGCTTTTGTTTTGGTATGTCTTTGATTGGTGATATCACTGCTGTCCGGACGTTTAAATAGCAATTCGTTGTAAGTGATTAAATTTAAAAGAAATACGAGAAAAAAAGATCGTAATCGATTTGAAATTCAA
>JANLHY010000082.1 GCA_024653795.1 Candidatus Brocadiaceae bacterium
TTAAGGATTATATTGAGCCACGACCAATTGTAGCGCGACGTCATTATATTCAGTCTGGTAACCTTCGCTATTTTGAAGTGCGTTATTGCTCTGTAGCAGAATTGGTTACAATTTTTAAAACAATAACTTCTGATGCTGATGGAACAATTATTGTGCCGCTCTGTGAAACACCTGAAGAGCGTTCTGTTGCTCTGAAGCTTGTTATGCAACCAGAACTCAAGAATCGGCCAGAAGTTCTTATTGCTATACCACCTCCATTAAACACATTGACAGGGTTACTGCAAGAAGCACAGCGTTGGGAATGGATCGCTAATAATACTCCAGAATTGAATACAGATCGCTTTGCTGCTGAAGAAGTTTCTCGTCAGAGAGATGCTTCTCGAATATCTTTTGAAAGTCGAATTCAGGATTTTATTGGTTTACGACAATTAACGAGGCAATTATCGTTAGAATGGTATTTACAAAACAATAAGCTCAAAATCTCTTCTGGGCGTGAACTTCTTTCAACTTTATCAGATATTTGCGATAAAATATATTTTAATGCACCACGGATTAAGAACGAATTAGTTAATAGACATTCAATAAGTTCTTCAGCAGCAGCGGCACGGATGCGTTTAATAGAAAGGATGCTTACAGCAGCTTCAAAACCTTTCAACAACAAGTACAATTAGTTTAGTTTTTAAGAGGAAATATGACTGTCGAAGTAAGAAAATCAACAGTGCGTCATCTTGGACATTGTATTGCTTGTTCTCGATATGATGAAAAAGGAAACGCCACTTATAAGGAAGTGTATGAAATCTGTTTGGGAAAAACAAACATGGTTGCGATACGCTTGTGCATGAGTTGTGCAGTTGAGTTAAAAAAGAAAATCGGATGATAAATCTTACAGAGTTGTAATCTTAGTAAATATTCAAACGAAAAATACACTTTGTTCCAAAGTGCGCATCTCTTTTCTCGTTAGAGCGTACCGGCTATAGGATAAACCGGATTCGAAGGCATTTCTTGATGTCTCAAAACGAATTTAAAAATTTAACCAACAAGTTATGTGAAGCCTCTCTACGTTATCCAGAAAAACCTTTTTTTCTTGGCCAAGTATTTAACAACACTACTAACTCTTACAAGCTATTTTGGTTTCTCGGCCTGTTAAATATCATCAAAAGAGGCACTGAAACCACATTTCCGCTAAATGATATTTTCCGTGAAATGGTCGTTGTCGCGTGGCATCCAGTATGTTTTTATCGTCTCTCCCTTGGACGACAAGATAAACTTCAAGATGCAATTTTGGAGATAAAACAAGATTCTGGATTACCTCCTAACGCAGAGTTGGCGGATATTCACAAATATTTAGAATCTTCGAATAAAGTTCAAACCCAACTTGAGAATTTCTGTCGTTATGTTCCAACACGCTTTTTAACACCTTGGTTTAGCAATCAATTGCGAGGCATTCAGGATGATTTACGCCGCACACGACAAATTGCGCTTTTGGCGGCTCAAGGCCAAAATACACCATTAGCTTGTCCTTACTACTTTGACATTTCTGCCAAAAAGAAAGTGATAAAGTTAAATAAATCATGGTGTATTTTTATTATTGAAAATCTTGGTGTAATTCAATCATTTGCAGAATACCATCTTGTGCAATATTTACAGGCAAAAAATCCAAATACTCCAGGTATCATAAATAAACTACAAGCACCTACTGAACGACAGTTGACATTTGCACGCGAATTTTGGCGAGTGGTGCGAGCCGATTTCATAAATAATTCAAAAGCAGAACATTTTAAGGATATATATTTGGAAAAGCCTATTGGCAGTACCTTTTCAATTGACCATTTTTTGCCGTGGAGTTTCGTTGCTCATGATCTTTTATGGAACCTAACGCCAGTTGAGAAAACAACAAACTCACGAAAAGGTGATTCAATTCCTGATCTCAATTTGTATTTACCTCGACTTGCCCAAATTCATCGTGAATCAATTGTAGCGATTAAGAAAAGACCAAGATTTCTTGAAGATTACACAGAATTCTTTAAACAAGATGCACCTGGACTACTATCTTTGAGTGAGGAAGCATTTATCACAAAATATCGTGAAATAGTCATGCCACAAGCTCAAATTGCGATAAACCAGGGATTTGAAGGAGGTTGGATTTTTCAAAGGTAATTTTTACAGGCATAATATGAAATTATTTGGAACGATAGAACAAGATAAAATAATTGCAGAAGATGATTATTTCATGGTTGTTTTTGATAAGTATCCTGTTTCTCCTGGACATAGCCTAATAATCATAAAGCGTCCAAAAGCTAGATTTCTTGAATTAACACAAGAAGAACAAGCAACACTTGTAAAATGGGTTGACTGGACTGTTAGATATCTTGAAAAAAATCTTAATCCTAAGCCAGATGGATTTAATCTAGGAATAAACGATGGCGAAGCGGCTGGACAAACGGTGGGACAATTCCATTTCCATGTTATTCCAAGGTACAATGGTGATACAAAAGATCCACGTGGTGGAGTAAGATGGGTAATTCCACATAAGGCAGAGTATTGGGATTAAGCAAAAAACCTAGCTACATACTTTCTAAATTCTAGCGAGGTTATTATAAAGGCATAGGATACGCGTCCTCTATTTCAGGATGCAATATGTAAAATGACATAGTGTAAGGTCGAATATAAAAAGATTTCAAATTTATCAGGAAAATTGCCTACTTACAGATGTAAGGAAAGGAACAAAAAATGGTCGACTTTAGCAAACGACTTGGGAAAAAGATTTCTGAAAGACCTATTGATCCTATTCAAATTTATGATACTCTTGACCGTGAAAGTGACAAAGGACCGTTAAGAGATGTACAACGTGAGATTTTAAATAAATGGTATAAAGATTATCGTTCTAATCGTGATGTTGTCTTAAAACTGCACACCGGACAAGGAAAGACGCTAATCGGTTTGCTTATATTACAGTCAAAGTTAAATGAAAAGAAAGAGCCTGTTGTTTATCTCTGCCCAAATAACTTTTTAGTTAATCAAACGTGTTTACAAGCGCAGCAATTTGGTATACGTTATTGTATTGCTGAAAGTAACCTTCCTGATGAATTTAGCAACGGTAATGCTATTTTGATTACTTCAGTACAAAAGCTATTCAATGGCTTAACGAAGTTTCATATAGGTACTCAATCTATAGTGGTTTCAGCGCTTCTTATGGATGATTCCCATGCATGTATTGATGCAATCCGTGACTCGCTGATTATCAAGCTTGAAAGAAAAGAGCCTGCTTATCACCAAATTATTGATCTTTTTGCTCGATCTTTAGAAAATCAAGGTGCTGGTACGTATGCAGATATACGCAACGAAAGCTATAATGCATTGCTACCTATACCATACTGGGAATGGAATGATCGGCAATCTGAAGTGATTAAAATCTTGGCAAAACAAAAGGATATTGATTCAATAAAGTTTGTATGGCCATTAATTAAAGATCATATTCAAGACTGTCAATGTGTGGTATCAGGTAATAATATTGAGATTATGCCTTATCTTCTCCCTTTAGATATGTTTGGTACATACTGGAAGACTGCACATCGAGTTTTTATGTCTGCAACAGTCCTTGATGATTCCTTTCTTATAAAGGGTCTACAGTTGCAATCTGAGGCAATAAAAAATCCGCTTATCCTTAAAAATGAAAAGTGGTCTGGTGAAAAGATGATTCTAATCCCATCATTGATTGACGAAACACTAGATCGGTCAACTATCGTCAACAAGTTTGGGATGCCGAAGTCTGGTAGGACGTTTGGTGTAGCAGCATTAGTACCGAGTTTTAAAAATACACTCGACTGGAAAGCGTGCGGTGCTACGATTGCCACCAAGGAAACTATAGATTCTGAGATTGAAAAATTGAGAAACGGCAACTTTGGAACACCATTGGTAATTGTAAATCGCTATGATGGTATTGATTTTCCTGATAACATGTGTCGTGTGTTGATATTTGATTCAAAGCCATATTCTGAAAATCTAATTGATAGATACATTGATGGGTGTAGGGCTGAAAGTAATGTAACTACTATTCGTACCATGAGAATTATTGAGCAAGGACTCGGTCGCAGTGTTCGTGGGGAAAAAGACTATTGTGTCATTGTTATGACTGGTGCTGAGCTGATTAAGGCTATTCGTGTACAATCAACAAGAAAATACTTATCAAAACAGACACAGGCACAAATTGAAATAGGTATAGAGATTGCGCAAATGGCAAAAGAAGAGGTCAATCAAGGAGATGATGTATTTCAAGCACTGCTAAAATTAGCAAATCAGTGCCTAAAACGAGATACTAGTTGGAAAGCTTTCTATACAGAAAAAATGGAATCGGTGAACTTTGGCTATTCAACCCCTAAAATTCTAGATGTATTCGAATTGGAGCTGGCTGCAGAAACTAAATTTCAACAGGGAGATACAGACAGCGCAGTTAAACTTCTTCAAAAACTGATTGATGAGCATATCAAAGATGACACAGACAAGGGATATTATTTGCAAGAGATGGCAAGATATACATATACTGGCAGTAAATCTGAGTCAAATAGATTACAAGTAGAAGCGCATCGTAAGAATAGGTATTTAATGAAACCACGCACTGGTATGCATTTTGATCGAATTATGGTAATTAGCCAGCAGCGAGTTGAAAATATCATAAAATGGATTGGTTCTTTTGAAAATTTTGAAGAGTTAAATGTCGCGTTAGAAGACATTCTCGGCCGTCTCTTGTTTGGCGTTAAAGCAGATCATTTTGAACAGGCTTTTGACGAATTGGGTAAGGCTCTTGGATTTCCATCCCAGAGACCAGATAAGGAATGGAAGGAAGGGCCGGATAATCTTTGGGGGATGCGTGATGGTAAATATCTGCTCGTTGAATGTAAAAGTGAAGTAGCGTTAGACCGTGCAGAAATATACAAAGACGAAACTGGCCAAATGAATAATGCATGTGCATGGTTTACCAAGAACTATCAAGGTGGAAATGCAACTAAAATAATGATTATTCCGACTAATAAAGTTAGTAAAGCGGCGGGTTTTAACGAAGAAGTTCAAATTATGCAGAAGAGTGAACTTCGCAAACTTACAAAAAATGTCAAAACTTTTTTCTCAGAATTCAAAAACATTGATTTTAAAAATCTATCTGAAAAGAGGGTTCAAGAACTTCTCAACATACATGAACTTTCAGTTGATTCAATACTTACACAATACTGTAAGAGTATTCGTTAATAATGAACGGCTGAGAGTAAATAGGGTTGTTTGAGATGGGATCGATCTGTTGCTAAATCATCTCTTCAACTTAAGTTTTTTTTAGAACTCGATGTTATTCTCTCAAATGGAGAAGCCGATACTTATTCTAAACAACTTATTTGGGTTTTTAATCCAAATGCAGTTCCTAGTGAATTTTATGAAGATTGGTCGCGCCTGGTTGATCATCCTCTTGTTTATTGTCGTGCTAATCGTGAACCTGTTAGTGGTAAAGGATGTTTTCAATCACTCGATCTGAAGAATGTAAAAACTTTGATTCCTACTTACGATAAGGATAGGGGATCCTTTATTTCTGTTTACAAGAAGGATAATGATATTTCGCTTCTCTGGCCTACAAATTTAAATAAAGCTATTATGTATGAACAAACTGCGAGCAAGCTTCTCAGTTTATTTCAAACATTTCAGACAAGCTATTCTGCTGCAATAAAGGAATTTGCATGCGAAGGATTGGTTAGTGAATTTCTTCTTAAACAGCTTACTGATTATGGCATACTTCTATATATAATTTGCAAGGAAGCGAAAGGGGATCGTAATCGAGATTTACTCCTTTGACCTCTCCTATCGATCGGGACAGTTGCTGTTGAAGGTGGCAGAGTAACTGCGATCGTAACACCTTGGCATCCATTAAGACTTGCGGCAATAGCTATCAAAGCTCATCAGGTTGCATCTTTAGTTAAGCATTTACTAACAGCTGAAGAAATATATTTTGGTGATACACGGCTATTTTTTAAAGAACTCAAGGAGGAATTTGAACATCCTTACTATCCTGAAATCGTATTGGGTTGGAGCGAGAATAAGCCAGAGATCCTTTCACTAACAGATTATTATCTTGATTACAGCCTACATGAGTTACCAATAGTAACAAATGAAGGATTTGATGATACAAATGAGAGTCCATCTGAAAGTTCATCTCTTATTTTAGAGCTTATTAAAAAATATCTTTCTCTATATCCTCACGAGCAGGCAAACTTTACCGTTGTGCTTTACAACTGTGATTCGGCTAGACTACCACAGGCCATTGTAAATAAAATCCACGAAATTCACGAAGACAAAGAGGACATGCGTTGTCAGGTTATTTTACGGCATAGAGATAGGCAAAAATTACGCGACCTTTATGAAAAAATCATCGAGTCTTCTGAAAATGACGCTGACTCTTTCGTGGCTAGTGAAGCTACCAGGGATTTTATGGCAAGGTTGAGGATTGGTATTATGGTAGATCAGGCACCTGTACCCGATCCTAAAGACGGGCCACCGGCTGATATTGTTTTTTTACAGGATGTCATTGCACGCCATGCGCGGCTAGAGTGGTATACAGAAATCGCCAGGTTGTCTGAAAATGAGTCGCTTATTCCTGCACGATGGTCGCGTCGTAGACCCTCAGCTATTGATGACATGAAATCAGTTGTTTACCTTTGCTGTCCTGTTCAGAGCCGCGAAGGATGGGCTTTTATAACGGCTATTACAACCTTTTTCAAAGGTGATTGGAATGGGATTGAAGAGAGTCGTTTGTTACCTGCCCGCCAACTAGATTTTATTGATCCCGAGACAGCAAGCATTTTTAAGGAAATTCGTAATCTAGGAAATTGGGTAGTGAATTACGATGAATTACTGGATCGCCGTCAATTGTTAAATCAAAACGTTAAAGTTATCCGCTACAAACAAGCAACCACCCAAGGACGGAATATACTTATCTCATCGACAGCTTCACTTGGGCTTCTACGATCTATGGTGCTTAGCCGTATTAAAAATCTGAGCTTGGAATTGAGTGACCAAGATTGTTACTTCCTAACGGAAAAGTTCATCAATGATGCAAACGAAATCTCCGGCGATATTGTTCTGCGGGCTGCAAAAAGAGGACGTAACGCAAGTGAATTGATGGGCATTGTACTGAGTCGTTACCTGATACAGTTTGAATTAGGTATGAATCGATATTTTGGTTGGTATTTCCTTGATGACTATGCAGATTGGCTAGGACAGAGAGAACAACATATTGCTGATATTTTGGTTTTAAGTCCTGAAATGACAAAAGACGGGAATTTAAGGCTTGCCGTAGTGATCTCAGAAGCTAAATATATTGATGCTGCTAATCTATTATCAAAACGTAAAGAATCGCAAAAACAACTTCGCGACACTTTGGGAAGAATTGGAAATGCGTTATTCGGAGATCCTAAAAGACTAGATCGTGATTTGTGGCTTTCACGTTTTTCTGATTTGGTACTTAATGGGATTCAATTTCCTGCTTATGCAACCATAAACTTAGCAAATTGGCGACATGCAATTCGTGATGGAGAATGCGAAATTTACCTTCGTGGATATTCACATATTTTTGTTTCCGGACCCACTGATACTCCTGTATGTTCTGATTTTACTAAGGTAGCTGGATTGGAAGATTCGTATCAGGAAGTTTTTTCTCGTGACAAACTTCGTGAATTGGTATTAAATTACTGGAAAAATCTAGATCCATTACCTATTCGGCAAAAAAATGCAGGAGAAAACGTGTGGGAAGAGAAATCTTACCGTATACCCACAGAAAGATTCAAAAATATATTAAAACGAACAGATCAAAACGAACAAAACGAAGATAATTTGAATCTGATTGAATCAGAAAAATTGAAACAAGCACAAACTGTATTACAAACAAAGGTTGATGAAATTAAAATACCCGGGGATTCTCAAACATCTATTCCAAAAGACGCCGAAGTTTTATTTTCATGTTGGCCCTATTCTGGTATTAAAAAATTAATTACCGAATATAGAGGAATTCAGGAAGATAGTGCTGCAGATGCAGAATGGATGAAACAAATTGAGAATCTATGTAAAGGAGCTTTGCAACAATTTCAACTACAAGCAAAGCTTATGAGCAGTGCACTGACTCCTAATGCTGCGCTTTTAAAGTTCCAAGGTAGTACTAACCTTACCGTAGAACAGGTGCTCAAGCGACGGTCAGAATTTCTTACTACACACAGACTAAATGTGATTTCAGTTAGAGCCGAACCCGGAGTTGTGGCTATTTCTATTGCTCGTCCTCGTCGTCGGGTACTTCAACTTCTTGAGTTATGGAAAAAATGGAATCCAGATTGTTTAAACGGGAATTCAGAGTTACTTATTGGCCTTAAAGAAGAAGATGGAAATTTGTTGTTTCTTTCACCTAAAAAGAATGCCCCTCATACGCTCATTGCAGGTTCTACTGGTAGTGGTAAATCAGTTTTAATGCAGAACATTATCTTGGCTATTGCCTGCACAAATACTCCAAGTCAATCTCAAATCATATTAATCGATCCGAAACATGGTGTTGATTATTTTGCATTTGAAAAATTGCCGCATTTGCAAGGTGGTATCATTGATAGCCAACAGGATGCTGTTTTAACTCTAAACAGACTAATTGATGAGATGGATATTCGCTATACTATTCTTAAACAAAATAAAGTGGCAAATATATTTGATTTAAATAATAAAAAGAATGTGACAGAACATCTTCCATTTATGTGGATTGTTCATGATGAATTCGCAGAATGGATGATGATAAATGAATACCGAGAAGCCGTTACAAATATTGTATCACGTCTTGGAATTAAGGCACGAGCAGCAGGAATTTTCTTAGTATTTGCAGCTCAACGTCCAGATGCTAATGTAATGCCAATGCAGTTACGTGCGAACCTAGGCAACAGATTAATTCTCAGAGTAGATAGTGAAGGAACTTCTGAAATTGCACTTGGAGAGAAAGGAGCTGAACGGTTATTAGGCAAGGGGCATCTCGCAGCTAAACTGGTAGGAGAAGATAACCTAATTATTGCACAAGTTCCATTTATCAAACCAGAGGAATTGGAAAATATTGTATCACGGATAAGTTCCTAAAGCACTTCTCTTCAATTTTATATATTTTATTTATTTATCCTTCTCTTGAAAATCCAAGAAGAACAATATAATGAGAGTCACAGGGTTACATAGTAAAATTAAATTTTGACATTTTTGTTTAGCTATTATAATGCTTCAAATTCAGTTTCACTTTAAATTATTAAAAGAAGAAAATCAAGTAGGATGGGTTAAACGGAGCGAACCCATCAATGCCTTTTTTTGTTGGGTGTGCTTCGCCCCTCGATAAACTCAGGACAGGCTTCACCCAACCTTACCGTACTGCCATAAAGGAATATCACGAGCATGACTTTAATCAACTCCTCGAAGTCCTCAAGAATAACAGAAACAAAAGACTTGACAATTTTGCACACCTGCATTAATATGACCTTAATTCTAGTCAACCTTAATGGAGGTCTATTATAATGAAAACATTATCTCTTTCAGAAGCAAA
>JANLHY010000144.1 GCA_024653795.1 Candidatus Brocadiaceae bacterium
TGGCAGGTTCTACAGCCGAACGATAGAGAATGTCCTGGAAGAGGCTCACCAGATGGCCAGTGAGGGGGTAAAGGAAATTAATGTCATTTCGCAGGACACTACTTCGTATGGGGTTGATTTGTATGGGAAGCAGCAGTTGCATGTATTATTAGAGAAGCTTTCAAAGATAGAAGGCATTGAATGGATAAGGATACTGTACACCCATCCAAGGCATTTTTACCCGGAACTTATTCATGTGATAAGTCAGCAGCATAAAATCTGCAAATATATTGATATGCCTATTCAACACATTAATGATACAATCCTTGCAGAGATGGGACGAAATGTAACCCATGCATACATACAGAGCCTGATTGACGATTTACGAAGCCATATCGACAGCTTGTTTTTAAGGACATCTGTTATTGTCGGATTTCCCGGGGAGACGGATGAACACTTCGCTGAGCTTTTGGAATTTGTAAAAACTGCCCCGTTTGAACGGTTGGGAGTATTTAGTTACTCTAAAGAAGACAATACACCTGCTGCATCATTCAAAAAACAAGTACCTCAAAAGATTAAAGAACAGCGATTAAGAGAAGTTATGCTCACACAGCAGGAAATTGTATTGAAAAAACACAAAAACCTCGTAGGTAGTTCAGTTCCGATTATTGTTGATGAAAAGGATGAAAACAATGAAAGCAATGATGGATGGTTTGGCAGGACATACGGGGATGCTCCTGATGTGGATAGCAAGGTGATTATTATAGGAAATCATGTAAAAGCAGGCGATATTAAAAATATGCTTATCACTGGCGCCATGGGATATGATCTGATAGCAACTTCTATAAAAAATGGAAAGAGGATCAAATGAGTTCATTTGATTTTTCAAGATATACAGCATTCAATCTGCCCAACCGATTGACCCTGTCGAGGCTTCTGCTGGCCATTGTATTCTTTATTTTTTTGTCGTACCGTTGTTACACTATTGCACTTATTGCGTTTAGCCTGGCATGGTCAACCGATTGGTTAGATGGTTATCTGGCACGCAAAAAAGGCCTCCTTACAGATTTTGGGCGTATTGCAGACCCATTTGTGGATAAGATTATCGTCTGTGGCGGATTTATTTTACTCATACGGCATGCCCATGACATCATACCATCGTGGATGGTTGTCGTGATTGTGGCCAGAGAATTTCTCGTCAACAGTCTGAGAAGCTATTCAGAATCAAAGGGAATTGAATTTGGAGCAACGATATGGGGGAAGGCAAAGATGTTTGTCCAGTCATTTACCATCAGCCTGATCTTGTTGTTCTTTGCCCATCTTCAGCACCTTATAGTCATCAAACAGGGGATCATCGTTATGCTCTGGATTACCGTCATTATCACCCTGGTGTCGGGAATTACCTATATGGTCAAGGCAGGCCCTGCAATACTGACGAAGTAAAAGTAATAATGACGGTGTTGTATCACTGATTATAAATATTTTATCTGGAGTGCCATCAAATGAGAACAAATATTGGTTCCAAATTTTTGATTTTGGCATGTGTTTTCCCATCCCATCCCATCCCATCCCATCCCATCCCATCCCATCCCATCCCATCCCATATAAAACTCTTTTTAAAAATAACTGGAGAGTGAGAGTTTTAAGATAAGACTTTACAGGCACATTAAAACTCGTAATTGCTTTTGTTCATACTTCTTTGCTTATTCTATGCTGTTACTGATAACTTGAGTTATGGTTCTGACGGAGGGAACTGGTATGAGAAACGATAATTATTTGGTACGTATTTCACAGACCTGTTGCGGAATAACCATCGGCATGGGCATTCTCACTTTTGTGGGCTGGTTATCGGGACTGCGATTGTTAGCCAGCATTCGTCCGGATTATATCCCCATGGCGCCGAACACCGCCGCTGCCTTCATCATACTTGGAATTTCTGTCCTTGTCCTTACCTTCCGGTCTCTCTGCCGTTTCTCAAGATGGTTTTCTGCATTTTCTGCACTGTGCGTTATAGTGCTGAGTATCCTGACGCTTATTCAGTTTTTTGTTGGTGGAGACCTCTATATTGACCAGATGATACTAAATACTTCGGGGGTATTAGGCAAAGTTCCTGTTGGTTGCATGTCTCCCATTACGGGAGGAAATTTCCTCCTGGCGGGTGTTGCCCTCTTGTTATTAGCGTTATCTTCCTATGGAAGACACATACGGGATATTGCATCGTGCCTCGCCGTAGCAACGACAATCACAGGATTGGTAGTATTACTTGGATACCTTTATGGAACACCCATCCTTTATGGCGGTAATACAATACCGATGGCGGTCACAACGGCATGCGCCTTTGTATGCCTGGGTATTGCGCTCATAATTGCGGCAGGTTCGGAGTGCTTACCTGTGCGCAATTTTGCAGGCACATCAACGCGCTCACGCCTGATGCGCGTCTTTTTCCCAACCACGATTATTATTGTTCTGGTTGAAAATTTTGCGGATGCCTTTTTTATTCTAAAGTGGAATTTTAATCCGGCTCTCGTGATTGCAATGTACACGATAGTATTTGCGTCAATTGTTGGTATTTTTGTGTTTCGGATGTCAAAAACGGTTGGCGATGATATTGACCGCGCAGAAGCCAAACGCAGATGCGATGAAGAAGAAATCCATAAACTCTTACATGCGATAGAGCAGAGTCCTGTTGTAATTATGATTACCAGTACTGCCGGTAATATTGAATATGTCAATCCGAAATTTACTCAGATTACCGGTTATACGAAAGAAGAAGTTATAGGAAAAAACCCGCGTATTTTGAAATGGGGCGAGACGCCGCCTGAGGAATATAAACGCCTGTGGGATACTATTACTTCCGGTGGAACGTGGCAGGGTGAATTTCATAACAGAAAAAAGAGCGGTAAATTATTCTGGGAATCTGCAGCCATCTCGCCCGTCAGAAATGCGGAGGGAACCATCACCCATTTCATGGCGATAAAGGAAGACATTACAGAAATTAAACAGAATGAACAGAGGGTAAAAGCCCAGCATGCAGTAATACAGATATTGGTTGAATCTTCTACAATCGAAGAAGCGTCCCTAAAAATCATCAAGGTTGTCTGTGAATGTCTGGCATGGGATGTAGGAGAACTGTGGCTGGTAGATAAACAGAATGGGGTATTGTGTCTTGCAGAATCCTGGCATTCACCAACGATTGAGCTGCCGGGATTTGAGGCAATTACCCGCAAGACCACATTTGCGCCAGGTATCGGACTACCCGGTCGTGTCTGGCAGAGCGGCAAGCCAGTCTGGGTTGTTGATGTTGCACAAGACGTTGGTTTTCCAAGGGCAGAAGTAGCGGTAAAAGAAGGACTGCGCGGCGCGTTTTGTTTTCCTGTAGAAGGCAATAGAGAAGTCATTGGCGTTATAGACTTTTTGAGTCGTACGACAAGACAGCCGGACAACGATCTGATCAACATGATGACTGCCATTGGCAGGCAAATTGGTTTATTTATTATACGTAAGCAGTCCGAAGAGCAAACAAAGATTCAATTACAGCGTATTTCGGCCTTACATGAGGTCGATATAGCAATAGCAGGCAGTTTTGATCTGCGCGTTTCGCTGAATATCTTCCTTGAGAAGGTTGTTACACTATTAAAGGCGGATGCAGCAGATATGCTCATACTGGACAAGCACATGCTGAGACTGGAATATGTGACGGGCCGTGATTTTTTATCAGACGCTATTAAAACCCTTCATGTATCACTTAGTGATGAAATGCTCGGACGTGCCGTGAGTGAGCGCCATCTCATCAATATACCAGATTTGCGTGAAGTGAAGGATACCTTTAATCGCGCCAGAATTCTGTCAGACGAGGGCTTTGTGTCGTATTACGCCGTGCCGCTGGTTGCCAAAGGGTATGTGAACGGGGTGCTTGAAATCGTTCACCGTATTCCGTTCCGTCCGGATCAGGATTGGTTGAATTTTTTAGATGTTCTTGCAACACAGGCTGCGGTTGTTATTGATGGTGCAATGCTCTTTGAGGAGTTGCGGCACGCCAATGTAGAACTAATGATGGCGTATGACGGGACGATCGAGGGGTGGGCGCGCGCCCTCGATTTACGCGACAAGGAGACCGAGGGACATTCCCGGCGTGTGACAAACATGACTGTGAAAGTGGCAGAGGCTATGGGCATTAGGAATGAGGAACTCGCCCATGTCCGTCGTGGGGCGTTGCTCCACGATATTGGCAAGATGGGCATCCCTGACCGCATACTGCACAAGCCAGCACCCCTTACCGATAAGGAATGGGTAATTATGCGCAAACATCCGGCCTACGCTTACGAACTGCTCTGGCCCATTGTTAACTTGAGACCGGCAATAGATATCCCATATTGCCACCATGAGAAATGGGACGGTACGGGCTACCCTCGCGGGCTCAGGGGTGATCAGATCCCGATGGCTGCACGTATCTTTGCGGTGGTGGATGTATGGGATGCCATGATATTTGACCGTCCATACAGAAAGGGTTGGGCAAAAGAGAAAGCGATTGAATATACACGTTCAAATGCAGGCATACACTTCGATCCAAAGGTGGCAGAAGTATTTTTAGGAATGAAGTAGTAAAGACAATTCCGCTTATTTGAGCGGTTTTCGGGACATTCTTTAAGGTTGGGTGAAGCGAATCGCACACAAAAGTGACTCAATTGTAGACCAATATTTTGCCAATTTTAGATTTGAAGTAGTATTACGGAATGCCAGCATACCAAATGTTTCGGTTCAATCGATGACGATTGAACCATCGGAGGGTCTTGAATTACGAATGGCGACGAGAATTAAAGGTACAGACCTTCATGCAACCTTTAATCCAATACACATCTTTATCGCAACGTTTATTTCCTTCAACAAGTCCTCAAGGCTGACGGGAACGATTTGTACTGCCTGCCCCAGGCTGATCGTCCTGGCGAGAGTGTTTCTGAGGAGGGGATTTTTCAATTGTTTGAATCCAAATCCAACTAATATATCGAGGGTTTGTGGATATTGCTTAATGAGTTGATAGACGTTTGTGCCGGCTGTTGCGACTGTAATTTGCTCGGTCGACTCTTCTTCTAAGTCAAGCCGCATTGTTTTCCAGGCATTGATAGCAAAACAGAACATGGCGGAGTACTCGATAAAGCCGCTGATTCCCAGAAGAGGATAAAATTGTGGATACAGGTGAGTGGAAACCGGTTGTGCGACTACCCTGAATAAACACCCGATGTTAATTAGCACGAATGTTGCGTTAAGCAGTTTCGTACTGCATAATTTTACGCCTTTACTCAGGGGAATCATCTTGGAAGCACATCCCAGGATCATCATACTGATGAATCCGATAAAGATGGCATGTCGGTATGCGCCAAACAAGGCGTGAGAAGTCCGTTCCCCCGACAGGGTTTCATAAATAGTAAAGCTCAGCAGCGCACTTTCTGAAACAAACAGCCATAGAAGAGCAGCTCTAATATATTTTCTAAATCCCGTGGGTAAATTAGGGTTGTTCTTAATTGCCTTTTTACTGTCGAACAAATTCAAATTATATATGAATAAAAATACCCCAACGGTCTCCAGAATCCCGGATATTAAAAATATCGCATTAAAAAAACCATAGAGATTATCAGTATATTCCCGGTAAAACCCGGATATCGTTCTTAATGCAATAGAGATATTTAGTATGTAGAGAACATATGCGCTTATTTTTTTGTTTGGCTCCTGTATGCCCAGGAAAATTGGCAGCGTCTTTGTAAATATTCCAATTATGACCATGCAGGCAAACCCCATAATCTGGATATGCCGAATGGGGTCCTTAAAGACTTCGGGGATGTATGTGTTTCCTAC
>JANLHY010000145.1 GCA_024653795.1 Candidatus Brocadiaceae bacterium
GACGTGTTTGATGTTTCCTTCTTCTGCCTGAGGACGCTTGATTACGGTGACAGCAACCTTGCGATTGGCAATAACTATTTCACGCGGCTGGCCGTTCAGCTCGAAGAAGACGGTACAGTTTCCTTCCTCGTTTGGCGGGCTTATGGCGACCAGTTTGAAAATCAAAGTCTTTCCTTCTTCGATGTCAATGGTGACTTCTTCGTTCATGGGCAGACCATAGAAGAATACATCCGTGGGAATGACAGAGACATCATCGTATTTCTTTCTGTGCTCAGTGTACTTAATGAATACATCCGAATACATCAGGTAGGACATGAGTTCTTCGTTGGTGATGGGTCTGGAGATTTGTTCCTCAATTGTTAATTTGATTTTGTCAAGGTCCACAGACGGAAGGTTAGCACCCGGTCTTTCAGTGGAAGCAGTCGCCCCGCGCAATAGTTTATCCTGGACGTCTTTAGGGAAACCTCCGGTTGGCTGGCCGAGACGGCCTTCGAAGAACTCTATGACAGAGGTAGGGAAAGAAATGTCCCTGTCACTGTGAACGATATCCTGAGCCCTGATGTTATTTGTCACCAGAAAGAGCGTCAGGTCACCGACAACCTTTGAAGACGGAGTAACCTTCACAATATCTCCGAAAAGCTGGTTAACATCCGCATAGACGTCGGTGATCTCATGCCAGCGATGCGCCAACCCCATAGAATGTGCCTGCTGGAAAAGGTTGGTAAACTGGCCGCCGGGGATTTCGTGATGGTATACCTCGGCAGTGCTCGACTTCTGAATGGATTCAAATGGCGCGTAATACTCTCTGACTACTTCCCAGTAATCCGAAAGCAACCCCAGGGCTTTGAAGTCCATATCCGTATCGCGTTCGTGGAATCGCATCATTTCCACGAGAGTATTGAGATTGGGCTGAGATGTTAGTCCTGAAAGGGGACTCAGGGCGGCATCCACGATATCCACACCAGCTTCCGCGGCCTTGACGAGAGTGGCAATCTGACCGCCTGATGTGTCGTGGGTGTGAAGATGTATAGGGATCTTCAGCTCGGACTTCAGGGCGCTCACCAATTTATAGGCTGCATATGGCTTCAAAAGCCCGGCCATATCCTTAATCGCCAGAATATGAGCGCCATGACTTTCCAGTTCCTTTGCCATTTTTATGTAATAGTCCAGCGTATACTTTGTCCGTTTTGGATCCAAAATATCTCCGGTATAGCATATAGCGGCTTCACACAGGGCATTGGTTTCCAGAACGGCATCCATCGCCACTTTCATGTTTGTAACCCAGTTCAGAGAGTCGAAGACGCGGAATATATCGATACCGCTTTCTGCCGCCTGTTTAATAAACGCCTTAACGACATTGTCAGGGTAATTGGTATAACCAACGCCATTAGAGGCCCTGAGCAGCATCTGGAAGAGTATATTGGGCGCAAGATTGCGCATAGAGCGCAGGCGTTCCCAGGGACATTCCATGAGAAATCTCATGGTGGTGTCAAAGGTTGCCCCACCCCACATCTCAAGCGAAAAGAAATCAGCATGGTTTCTGGAATAGACCTCGATTATTTTCAGCATGTCTATAGTTCTCATGCGGGTAGCCAACAGTGACTGGTGCGCATCGCGGAAAGTCGTGTCTGTTAACAGCAGTTTTTTCTCTTTGAGGATGTGCTGGGTGAATTTTTTAGGCCCCGTTTCCAGAAGGATGTCACGACTGCCCTTGTGTCTAGGATTTTTATGGTCAACAGCCGGAACCGGCGCTTTGCGGCGGCATATAGACTTCGGTGTTTCCTTGATGAGAGAATGACCATTGACCGTGACGTCTCCCATAAAACGTATGATGCAGGTAGCACGGTCCCTGCGGATCGGGAAGTTGTAAAGATTGCGAGTTTCGTCAATGAAACGCGTGGTGCATTTACCTTTCAGAAAATCTCTG
>JANLHY010000114.1 GCA_024653795.1 Candidatus Brocadiaceae bacterium
CCTTGAATGTTGTCCCATTGTGCTCCCATATCTACCCATTCAACAAATAAGTATCTTTCTTCCGGTGTCAAGATGTTATTATGCATAACCCTACCACCAACTGGTATAGGATTAGCCCTTGGTGCGAACTGTGACAGTTCTTCTTCATAAAGTCTCCAAACAACAAGACTGTTTATAGCAGCACTTGGATTAACATACTTACCACCAATGTTTGTGTCTCTACCTCTCTGAGGAGCCAAGAGACTGTTGTATGACTGGCTGAATGCAGCAACGCCATCAACAGAAACCAAGCTTGTACCGCCACTCAGATTAGGAGCTTGTGTAGAACTATGACAAGAAGCACACTTAGCGTCTATTATCGGCTGAATGTCTCTTCTGAAGTCAACAGTTCTCAACTTGTCAATATTCAAACCTTCAACTACTGCCGAAGTAGTACCTGAAGAACCACCATAATAAACATCATTAGGCACAACTACATCATCACCATGTTTCACACCAGCATAATTACCATTCTTGTCAACTCTTAGATTAGCCCACATAAATGGCGAATCATAATGGCTCAAATCACTGAACCACCAGTTGTAAAGAGCTTTTGTGTGAATGTTCAGATAACCCTTCTTATCATAAGAACCCCAGTGACATCCCGTACAAATCCTACCACCATAAGGCCTTACATATGCCCACGATAGCTGAGTCTGCACTGACATACCTTTGTCATCCAGAATCTGAGTGCAATATGCTTCATCACCCGGATGTGAACTTACAACAGAACCATCATCTTCTACATACTGATAACCGAACATACGTCTCTGAGAGAAAGATGTTCCGGAGTTAGAACTTGACTTAGCGCCACCAAGAAGGTGTGCACCAGCACCCTGAAGATATCTCTTAGAATCCGGCTCATCTGCCAGTACTGCATTTAAAAACCTGACAGCCTTGATGTCACCGTGACCAACTTCCTTTGCCCTCTGATGTGCATAAGGACCGATTGGAAGATTTGTCAATGTTGTATCAAAGCATATTGTTGTACTCCATGAGTGAGGATATCCCTCAACATTGACCTGGTCAAACGGCTGATAGGTCACAGTTGTAACACCAAACTCAGCTCCTGCTGTAAAGGAGTTTATCCATCTTGGTTTGTAACGTGGATAAACCGGCTGTGGCTGATGATCATTCCATTCAGGATCATCATATACTAATTCTGAAACAGTGCCCTTATCAGCGCAGAAGTAATAAATACCAAAATCCTGTCTTTCAGCAGAAGACACCATCAGACGACCGTCTGGCAATGGATGAGGACTTCTGTAAAGCCTTCCATCATTGCTCAACCTGGACTGCGTCTTAGAATGAGGAGTAGTCCAACTAACCCTTGCAAGATTACCTATGCCGGAATTGTTGTCTAATGCCTCAATGTAATAGACATAGCCATCTGAAGCCTCTTTCGCCTGAATCTTAGGTGCATCAGGCTGCTCATCAACCTCGTTACCGTAGATATGTCTAGGATAAGAACCATCCCAGTTATCTACAAGCAGGCATGTACTGCCATTAGAGTTGTTATGAGTACCGTTACCTTGAGTACTACTGAACATGATATTTCCGTCACGTGTGAGTGTTGGGTCAAAATTTGAACTTACATTGTAAGTAATTTTGTCCATAACCGTATCAACGTTAGGCATATCAAGTCCTACCAGTAAATGGCCACAAATTCTGTCCATTGACTTTCCACCCTGAGGATCAAGTCTGTAGATGTCAAAGTTGTGATCTCTACCGAACTCATCTTTAGCGTCATCAGGTGAATATGCAAGCATCAAGAAACCCATCTTAGGGACTGTGCCACGAGGAGCCCAGTCACCTTCAAAATACCTGGCTCTTGATATAATCCTACCTTCACC
>JANLHY010000116.1 GCA_024653795.1 Candidatus Brocadiaceae bacterium
TATTATTTAGTGTCTGAACGAAAACACCGTTTTTCGAAAAAAACAAGGGGAGGATTTACGCTTACAAAAATATTTTGTTAAATTTGATGCTAGATTTTCACGAGGAATACGTCTATTTTACTCATTTCCCCTTTTGTTTCTTTATTTTAGCCTTATGTGGGCATAACATCTCCCCATTCGATTGATTTATTTCACTTCTTAGGCTGCCTTTTGCAACTTCTCTTGCTTCTTTCGTGCCTTCCCCTGAAGCACGTCCCCGAATGCTTCTATCGGGGATTCGCAGCTAACACTCCCAAAGCACAATACCTTTTAAATGCCTTCAACCCTTTGTCCAGACACCTATCCAGTCCGTGATGTTCCAAACGATTGATATCAGATTCTACCGCCGAGTGCTTGTGCCTTAGCTTCTTAAAGGTCTTACTCGACTCCTCTGCCTGTTCCGCCTGTTTTTCTACAACCAGATGGTCTACGATAAATCCCCACTGATCGCTTGCCACCAGAATATTATGTCCCAACTCTACCCTTTTGTTTGACTTGCCTTTGTACAGCCACTCCACATGCGGCTCAAACAACGAATGAATCTTTTCTTCCCCCGGTACTCGCTCATCCCAGATCACCCTTCTCTCCACAAGGTTTATCTGTTTATTCAACATCCCGTGAAAATACTCCAGTGTCTCTATTTTCGCTGCGTGCACCTCTACCTGGTTTGTCGATAGCACCCTTTCATAGATGGCCAACATACTCGCCCCATAAGCGCTAAGTTGTTTTATGGCACATTCAATATTGGAAATACCCAGACAATTGTGAGTTACTACATCTATGCCTTTCCGCTAGAAATTTAGAAATATCATTCCAACCTGTAATCATGTCGTCTAGAGCGAGGTGCGGCTCTATAGCACGTTTCACCTGATTGCACACAAAATTAAATTCACGCCAAACACTCTGAGGCTGGTTGTTCTTCCAAGATATATCCCCAGGGGGAAATAGAAGATGCATGTTTTATCAATTTTTCTGTCAAGAGTGCCACAAACAACTTACCATACAACCACGCCTTGGAACTATCGTCGCTATGCTTTGGGAGATGACCGAGTTGCGCAATGGATTTGAACCTCTTGAAAATAAGTTCCACTTGCCATCTGATTCTATACCATTCGAGAACATCAATGTCGTTAAAAGATTCCTCTGGAAACGTTGTGAAAACGATCACGTATTTCGCATATTCTAAAGTTTCAGGCTCTAGCGAATGCCCCTTTTTCTGTGCATTTCTTCTCAATTTAGCTTGCGCCATCTTAATGGCTTCCTCAGTTTTTCGAATTATACAGATCCTCCCTACTACCACATCACTTTTGCGCCCAGGAATTTGAACTTGCCATGATCTTACCGCTCCCGCTTTCCTAATTCCCATCACGTTCTCCAGTAAAGGAAATTCACCACCGTTCAAATTTTGAATTATGAGGCTTTGTGTGTTTACCCTAACCATCACATACGCTTTTTTGGATGCAACATGGTGTATCCCCGCAGATGTCGAGTAGCCTCTGTCAGCTATGATATAATCCCCTTTCTTTATGGAAAATTGAAAAAAAGACTCGCCTGTTCCTTGACCTTTTGTCTCGGTGAGTTGGAAAAAGTCGCAACTCAGCGTTGGAAGGGTGACGCTATAATGTATTCGCCACAAGCTCCCTGTTTTACCAGGCTCCTTAACTGTTGTCGCATCAAAAAGTCTTACCTTAAATCCATCCTCCTTGGTGAGTGCAATCCCTTGTTCTTCAAACAATGAAACACACAAGCTGCGAAACCATTCTTTTGCCTTTCTAAGGCGCCCTAAGAACGCAACGTCTGAAATATCTGCTAAGTTTGCCAATTTTGCTCTAACAACGGTTTCCCTCATTGAGTAGCCGCATGCGAGATGAAGCAGTAGCGTCCTCAAATAATTTTCTGTATCTTTTTCCTTTCGCAAGCCTTTGATGGCATCGGATGCCACTGCAATTTCTTCCCATTTGTCAGGGAAAAATGATAACAAAATATCCCAGTCTTCATTCATTGCCATTTACCTCCATTAAGTTATTTAACGGAAGTATATGTAATTACACTATTAATGTCAAGAAAACAACTTAGCGCTTATGCAGACTCGCCCCTATCTTTTCACTCAAACCCCTCGACAATTCCAGGTAACTCTTCACCTGCTCTTTCTCTATTTCCTCCTTATTTCTTCCCCCGCCCATTGACGCCTTTGTGCTGATCCTCATCAGCTTTTTAAACTCTTTCCTCCAATATTTGCACTTGCGCCAACCCTTCCCCTCCAGAAGGCCTTCCTCTATTGCATCCTCTATCAAGTCCAAACTCTTACGTCCCGCATCCCAGAACAAATTCATATCTGTCGGAAAGTGTACACTCGCCTCTAATGCATACGTATCCACCTTAAGATTGAGGCCATCGTCCTTTTTTTTTACTAACCGATATCCCGCTTTTACCACCACCTCATTTATCTTATTGATGGTCTCCACATCCAATAAGCTTACATTGTCCTTGATACTCTGCATCGAAAAGATCTTGCCTTCTCCGAATCCCGTCTCTACACCCATTATCTGCCTGATAAGGTTATGATGGCTGGCAAAATCCTCCAGCCTATCGTAATTGGCATCCAGTCCCAACCTCACTACCGATAATACCAATATATCCCACAATTCCATCCCGTATCTCCCCGTCTTTTTCTTCCCCTTCTGCACCC
>JANLHY010000143.1 GCA_024653795.1 Candidatus Brocadiaceae bacterium
TTAACAGGGCTATTGAGATCAATCCAAAGAGTGCGAGGTCGTGGCATAATAAAGCAAACTCCCTTTACAACTTAGGTAAATACGAAGAGTCTATGAGGAATTATAACAAAGCTATGGAATTAGATCCTCTTTTATATGCAGGTGTTAAAAAATAATTTGTTTGGAAAAGGATACCATGATAAATGTCTTGAAAAAAACATTTCAAACGATATGCATTTATTTTGTATTGGGTTTTTTAATTACGGTAAACTCTCAGCGGCTGGCGGCAGCCGCATGGCCTTCCCATTTGCGTGAGAATACGGCTATCTGCACGGCATCCGGTCAACAAAGTGCACTACAGATTGTTGACGATGGCGCTGACGGGGCGATTATTACCTGGGAAGATGCGCGAAACGTTCATTTTGATATCTATGCACAACGGGTTGATGCGCATGGGAATGTCTTATGGAAGAAGGACGGCGTTTCTATTTGTTCTGCTCAGGAAAACCAGAATCGTCCGAAGATTGTTAGTGACGGCGCCGGGGGCGCCATTATTACCTGGAATGATATACGAGGTGGTAGTAGCAACTCCGATATTTATGCACAACGCATTGATGCCGGCGGAAATCCACTATGGACAAAAGACGGTATACCTATCTGTGCCGAAGTCAACGCGCAGAATAGTCCCTGCATTGCAACGGATGGCGCCGGGGGGGCTATTATTATCTGGCAGGATTTTCGGACCAATTATGCCGACCTCTACGCCCAGCGTATTAACAAGAATGGGGAATCGTTGTGGGCAAAAGACGGTGTGCTCGTCTGCGGGACTTCTGGCGCGCAAAGCGCGCCTGTAATAGTGGACGACGGTGTCGGTGGTGTAATCGCAGCATGGCAGGATTTTAGGAGAAGTTATGCGGACCTCTATGCCCAGCGAGTCGACGGGAGTGGTAAAATAGCATGGGAAAGAAGCGGGGTCGCTCTATGCAATGCCCCCGGACATGAAAGTTTTCCCGTTATTACTGGTAATGGAGCAGAAGGAGCGATTGTGGCATGGGTCGATACACGTAATGGCAATAACGACGTTTTTGCACAGCAGGTGGATGGAAACGGGGCGGTGCACTGGCTGACTAATGGCATTCCGGTATGTACTGTATCTGGCAACCAAAATTATCCAGTGATTACAGGCGACGGTGCAGGGGGCGCTATTCTTGCCTGGTGGGATATGCGCAGCGGTGACTTCAATATCTATGCGCAGAGGATGGATCTCACCGGTAACGCCTTATGGGTAAAAGACGGTTTAGCCGTATGTGTCGAAGCAGGTATCCAAAATTGCGTATATATCAGCAGCGACGGTTCTGGCGGTGCAATAATAGCGTGGAATGATAACCGTGTTTCTGCTTTTGATGTGTATGCCCAGCGGATTGACCCAAAAGGATTGACAAAATGGAGCAATAACGGTGTTGCCGTTAGCACTGCATTCGACACTCAATGTTTTCCTGTAACGATTAATGATGGAACTGGTGGGGCAATTATCGTCTGGCAGGATAGCCGTGACAAAGACAAGAGTTATTGGGACGTTTATGCCCAAAAGATCAATGGGCAGGGTTCTCTTGGAGATTAGTTAAATATTAATTTAAAGAAATACATCACCAGGATAGTTGGCGCTCCTGTTCTTTGTATCGACTAAACATGACCTGAAGTTTCTGGAAGATTTCCTTGACGATAGTTGCATTATTCATATAGACAGCCCAGGTGAATTGGTCTTCTTCAAAAGATTCCGTAAATCGCGGCATCATTTCATCTACCACACGATTTACCTGATTATGCCTTACCATCAGCGTCGGCGCACGCCTCTCGCCCTCTGTAAGCTTCTCTACAGGTATAATCCCATTCCACTCCTTCGAGAAGCCTTCCACTATATACGGCCTCCCACGCTTATCAAACAATTGATACCACACATGGGCAAAGGCAATCGAATTCTCCTTGTCTACAACCCAGCCCCATACGATGTCTCCGTCTATATCAAGCCCAGACAGCTTGGAAAAGAACAAAAACACAGAATCCTCGCAATCTCCCTGTTTACTCTGTCTTGTTTCTACCGGCGTCTGCCAGTAATCTGTTTTTGATGGTTCTGCCCGGTAATTTATCCCAAAGGCTATTTCCTTATATGCCTCATAGATTTCTTCGCCGTTCCTGAAGGTTTTTGCACACCATTCTCGATAGAGTTGATTATCAGGTATGTCTTTTCCGTCGGCAGGATACGTAATCAGTGGTTTTATTGACCAGGCATCTTCGACAGGCTTGTAACCCCTTCCAGCCAGAAACAGGTCGGCATACGAGACATCGGCAAATGCTTTTATACAACAGATGCTCGATAAAATTATTACAACTGCAACTGTTAACAAACATCTCATAATATTTCCACCTTATTATTTTAAGAGATATTATCCGTATTGTCAAACTGCACATGAAACTTGCTAAGGGATATTAGATTCCTTAATATTATTATCGGCTAAAAATTGAGAATCTTTATGGATAATCACCTCCTTTTTAGAAACAATTCTACCTGAGTTATAAGGAAACATCAACCACCTAGAGCAGAGGATAGCAGACCCAAGCTTACTGAGGCTCGTAGGGCGATTCTTAAAGGCAGGAGTAATGGAAGAAGGGAAATATCAAGAGACGGACAGAGGCACACCACAGGGAGGGATAATAAGCCCAGGTGTAATTTAAAAGTGGGAAACGTAGGATATAAGTTATCTGATTCGACATAATCATCGCAAAAGGAGTATCGAAAAATGACAAAAACTATTCATGCAATATCACTGCTGTCCGGACGTTTAAATAGCAATTCGTTGTAAGTGATTAAATTTAAAAGAAATACGAGAAAAAAAGATCGTAATCGATTTGAAATTGAAA
>JANLHY010000147.1 GCA_024653795.1 Candidatus Brocadiaceae bacterium
CGTTTATTGCGTTTTTTGAGTTATTAGGTTTATTTGGTTCAAAGTTGAACAACCTTTTTATCATATAGAATATCTCTTGTCAAGAGATTTTTGAGAAATTGGGGACACATCCCATTAAAAAAGTACGTGAGGGTCGCATCTTAAATGTTAAGCAAATGCTCCCGGTGACAAATTGAGACACATCCCATTTTTTATAAACTTGCAAACGAATTTCCACATAGAAAAGTATAAATTCCAAAAACCAAAAACCGAATTCCAAATAATATCAATTTAATATCAATTACTCACCGCAAATGCCTGCCCTCATGAAAATGGGGGACGCAAAGAACGCAAAGAAAACAGATTAAAAACGGATTTTAACCATGGATAAAAACAAATTACAAATAAATAATTCAAATTTCAATTCCAAATGGCTCAAACCTCAAATAAATTCCAAAAAAAAACGTCATGAGATTTCATAACAATTCATCAAGCTTATCAGATGGCGAAAAATATCCGTGTTTGATAAAACCCTTAAGAATAGTGTTGCCTTTCTCAGCAGAAATCCTGTTTATCCTAATAAGTTCAAGAAGTACACCAATACTTCCTGAAAGCCTTATTCCCTCACGCATGGCAATCTTTCTAACTGCCATATCATCACTTAAAAGATCGCATCCCCTACTGATTGAAATAGCGAGACAGGATGATTCCCCTGCTCCTAATCTTTTACAGAGTATTTCAAATAGAAACTTTTCTTTATATTCTACTAAAGTTAATACCTCTAACCAATCAAGGTTGGTATTAATAAAAATTCCCTCTTTCACGCCCCTTTCAAATTCAGCTAAAACATAATCTGTAATAGCCCCTTTCCCTTTGCTGTAGTCTTGAAGAATGTTTAATTCTCCAATCAGGGCATAGTTTGACAGGACAGTGTTGTCTATAAGGACCATTTAGTATTTTCCCTGATCCCTTTCGCAGCTATCCCTTCGGCTACTATTTCTTCTATAGTTTCTACACCAATTCTGACAGGTATGCCTTTTGATAAAAGTTGTTCTCTCAGCTTAACAGGATGGATTCCCAACAGCTCAGCAGCCTTTCCAAGATTTATCTCTCTGTCAATATAGGCGCCTACTATCAATTTCTCCCTTAACCTCGGCTCTTTATTCAAAAGTTCTGCAATAGCATTATCCACAGTATCAGGTTCTATCTCATGAAGCCTTTCGAGTTGCTTTAGCTGCCACATATCTATTCCTCCTTTAGAAAGCTTTGCTTAATTATTATTATAACAACTAAGCTGGTTTTAAAAAAATATTGGGACAGTACGTGAGGGTCGCATCTTAAATGTTAAGCAAATGCTCCCGGTGACAAATTGAGACACATCCCATTTTTTATAAACTTGCGAACGGATTTCCACAGATACAGACAAATACCAAAATACAAACAATTTCTCACCAGACGCAAAGAACGCAAAGAAAAACAGATCAAAAACATATTTTAGCCGTGAATAGACCCTGTACGATAACCTTCGGTTCCCTACAGGGCAAGCACGTATTTTTCAAAATTCCAAATTTCAAAATTCAAAACAGCATTATTCCATGCTTAATTCACAATAATTTACGCTCTCTTATTTAATAATATCATCGATAACTATAACTTTAATTTCCTTAATCTTTTTTAGATTTCTATCATTAATAGAGTATAAAGGAAAAAATAGGGACAGCGACTGTTTTATTGACAAACTGGGGACACACCCATTTCCCTAACCCCTTCCCTATGCCCTTAAATAATCTTCCTTTAAATCCTTAAACCTGGGCTATAATCCTGTCAGCCCTTCGCATATATATCTACGCAATGACAGACATTTTCTCAGTTTTTTCGTCTACAGCACGGATAATCTGTTGGATTGTATCTACTTCTGCCTCATCAAAGTATACTTCGCCACATTGTGTGCACACCCAGGCAGGAATAGTATCCAACATCAGATGATAGCTTTTACGATCGATGTGGAAAGGCGAAGTTCCCCGCTCCATTTCACCTTGACAATACATACATTTCATTATAGTTTCCTCATTTTAAAATTCTCTTCCCATTCCTGCTCGCTTGGAAGGTACGCAGTAATAACGGCTAGATATTCGGTTTTCGGTGAACAGACAACATGTATTGGACGATTGCTTTCTCCCTGACCAAGAATAAGACAACTACGGCCACGAACATCTTCCGGATAATCTTCTACCAGTTCTCCATTTACGATAGCAAGGCGAACTTCAGCCATAGTTATCATTCTATCAGGACGTGACATTTGTCTCACAGCATGAGGAAGAACTAAAATCCTCTTTTCTGCACTTTGCCTGACAAGACTCAGAATATTCATAAATATATATGACTATCGGGTTAACTCAGCATAAGTAGAAAAATAGGGACAGCAACCGTTTTATTGACAAATTGGGGACTCTTCCCATTTTCCAAACCCCTTCCAAATGCCCTTAAATAATCTTCCTTTAAATCCTTAAACCCGGTCTATCATTCTGTCAGCCATTCGGGCTTTACCTCAAAGAGAAAGACTTTCTCCCTTCATTTAAACACGGATTATTTTAGCCACGAATGGGCACAAATAAAATTGCAAATTCCAAATATCAAGCTTCAAATACCAAATAATACACAAAATCCAAATTTCAAAACAGTATTAAGTAAATCATGGAAAGTATCTATAAAAATCTCTTCTGTGGATAAATCTAACAAAATTAACAAAAAACTTTCTTCCCGGAAGTTAATTTAACGATTTATGGTTCAAATGTTATTGTAACATTTATACCATTCTACAAAATGTTTGACGCCGGTTTCTATTGGTGTAGATGGTTTAAAATCAACAGCTTCTACCAAATCATCAATATCAGCATATGTTGCAGGAACATCGCCTTGTTGAATAGGTAAAAGATTTTTTACCGCCTTCTTGCCAAGATAACATTCAAGGACTTCAATAAATTGCATAAGCTCAACGGGATTATTATTGCCTATATTAAAAAGCTTGTATGGTGCATAACTTGTTGCTGAATCTGGATTATCACCACTCCATTTAGGATTTGGTTCTGGAGTTTTATCCATTACCCTGACTACACCTTCGATAATATCATCAATATAGGTAAAATCCCTTTGCATTTTTCCATAATTAAATACGTCTATCGGTTTTCCTTCTAATATCGCTTTTGTAAATAAAAACAACGCCATGTCAGGCCTCCCCCATGGGCCATATACGGTAAAAAATTTTAGTCCTGTACATGGGATTTTATACAAACTAGCGTACGTATGAGCCATAAGCTCATTTGCCTTTTTTGTTGCTGCATACAGGGATACCGGATGATCAACATTATGATGAACGGAAAAAGGCATCCTGTTATTAGCACCATACACTGAGCTGGAAGAGGCATAGACAAGATGTTTTACTCCCCGATGCCTACAACTTTCCAGAATATTCAAAAAGCCCGTGATATTACTATCTATGTATGCGTATGGATTTACAAGGCTATATCTTACACCAGCCTGAGCCGCAAGGTTGACAACTACATCAAATTTTTTCGTTTGAAAGAGGTTTAATATACCATCTTTATCTTCCAGGGATATCTTAACAAACAGGGACAAATTGGGGACACATCCAATACTGTTCGGCACGTTGTTTGATAGTGTTTATGCATGGGAATTCCACACCAACATTGCCACGCGAATGGGATCCTTTTAGAGTTTTTTTAATCGCACGACTCCCACCAATCAAAAATGCTTCTCAAAATATTTATCTTTTTTTACTTCCATTGCTTTGTAAAAAAATAGGTGAAAAAATTTTTAGTGTCATAAATTTTGAATTTTTATAACTTATGACTTATTAAGTATTTATGACATTTTTTAAGTTGATTTCTCTCGTCGCTCCTGTTATT
>JANLHY010000186.1 GCA_024653795.1 Candidatus Brocadiaceae bacterium
GGTTTTTTTAAGTAAAAAACAACCTGCCATCCTTATTCTTAATAGTTCGTTCCCGAAACAAAAGATCAAACAATATATCTCTTTCATCAAGTCCGGTTCCCCGAATACCCGCATTATACTTTTGATTCGTCAAAATGAAATATCCCTTGGCAAGGAATCCATACAGTGGGGCATTTATGCGTACATTATCACACCGTTAAATGATATTGATCTTGTGAAACACATTATTAAAAATGCCCTCTGCGAGTGGGAATTTCTTCAAAAGACCTCGAAGTGGCTTTCACTTATAGAGAAGAAAGACACAAAAACAAAAGAGAAATCCAGCACGGTGGGCAAAAGTAAAACCTCCAAAAAGAGCGCCATTGAGCTGAATGCTTTACAAACGACCAATACCGATATTTGTTCTCACCTTGAAATTCAGAATATCCTAACATCCGTAAAGGTCAAGATCTCTCAATTATTTGATTATACCTTACTACTAATCCTCACCCTGGCCGAAAAAAAGCCGAAGTTGTATATCATGCAAAATTACGCAACGGACAGCCATTTTGTCAATCAAGCAGTTCATAATATCTTCAGGATATTTTCAACCACTTCGGGCAAGGGAGTTTCCATAAAAGATATTGAACGGATTATAGAAAACAAGGCGCCGGCCAACACATCAACAAAAACAAAACCGGTATCGATCCAGTCCGACATTACACTTCCACTCGTTGCAAATGGCGAGGATATCGGATATGCCTCCGTGGTAAGTCACAAACCCAACGCCTTTAATGACGAGGCTGTTCAGCGCTTTTTCCCCGTGTGTTATTCACTCGCCATTGCGCTAAGGAATGCCCGGCTATTTCACTCAATAAAGGAATCGTCGATTACGGATAGCCTGACACGCATATACAATCGACGGTGCTTTGACGATATCATAGGAAAAGAATTCCTACGCGCAAACCGATATAAGCATCCCCTCTCCATTGCCTTAATTGATATTGATAATTTTAAGACAATTAACGACACCTATGGACATCCGGAAGGAGACAAGGTGTTATATCAGCTTGCCAATCGGATAGTGAAAACAATACGAAACACCGATATTTTGGCGCGTTACGGAGGCGAAGAATTTAGTATTATTATGCCATTAACTGATATCGAAGTAGGTATCATAGTAATGGAACGATTAAGGGTTGTAATC
>JANLHY010000204.1 GCA_024653795.1 Candidatus Brocadiaceae bacterium
CTGCTACAGAGCAATAACGCACTTCAAAATAGCGAAGGTTACCAGACTGAATATAATGACGTCGCGCTACAATTGGTCGTGGCTCAATATAATCCTTAACCATATTCGCTATGCGGTTTAATGTGCCGAGTGCTCGCGATGCCCTCTCATAAGCTTGCTCAAGATCGACACTCGTATGAGGCCATAAACAAAATCCTCCAGCAGCTCCCCGGCGATAAAGTACTCTTTTACCTTTCTGCAATGTCTCGATTGCTGTTCTGATTTGTTTCGGAGTCAAATTCGATGAATTCGTTCCAGCAATAGCTAAGGTAATCGTTTCTTCTGTTGCAAGAAGATCGCTACAATTTAGGAGATTTAAAATTCCTACTGTCTTAAGAATATTTAGCTCTAATACATGTTCGGTAGCAAAACTTTCTATTAGGGAATCGATCTGATTCCAATGACTTCGATAGCTTTGAACACTCAAGCGATAGCCAAAATTAAATCTTATATATTCATAAAGGTTATGGAGTTGATAATACTCGCCAGATGTAACGGAACGTTCTGCAAATGCCTGAAGACCAAAAGGTTCATTCGAGAGCAAAAAACTAAATAACGATCTCTCATTTTGACCAAAACGGCTAAATAACCTAATAAGAACTGGTAGGACAGTAGGATGCATTGGATAAAGTTTACTTGCATTCTCCAACAATACCTTCTTAACAGGAGCTGATCCAAACCACCCAAGTTGTATAAGCGCCTCCATACTCTTCTTAAATTCGATAAAATGCTCTCTTGGTAAGAGATTTGTATGCACACTTAAGGCACTCGTAACGAGTGTTGATATTTGCTCTATTGGCTGATTGAAGATAATCTCTTCAAAACGTGCCGATATCTTCTCCCATTCCCTTTGTCCAGACTGAGAAAGTTGGTCTGCATAAGTACTGAAACCCTGGTGAAGCAATCCCACAATAAACAGTGGCTTCTCTGCACTACGTGATGCAGCCTCGGCCAAACGTTGCAAAAGATAAACATCTTGCCTTTCTGGATAAAGAGCTGAAAACTCAAGAAACTTGCCCAGTTCATCCAATATCAATAGCAAGCCATTCCCTTTATCATCTGTAACAATTTTGTTGCTTACTTCTAAAACCAAATTAAGAATTTGGTCGTCCGTTACTTCTTCTTTCAATTGCAAGAGTCTCTCTAGATCAGCTAACTGCGATGGTTTTCTGCTGCCTACATAGAGTGTACTTACGCAACGATGTAATGCTTTTAAAATCGCCAAACTAAGAGGCTCGCGAGAACCAGTAATTAAAACAGGAACAAAATAGGGCTTAACTTCAGCAAATTGTCGGTAATCAATTGCTTTTCTAATTTGTAGTGGCAATTCTTGCCCAGAGAACCACCGAGCCAAAAATAGGGCAAAACTTGATTTACCTGATCCGTAATCACCGGTAATACGCCAAGCCCTTTGCCCTGATTGTTCTTTAAGACCCTTTGCTATACGTTCAAAACAAGAGAAAGTATGATCATTAAGAATATAACCAGAAAGCGCATCAGTATCTCTAAAATCCCTCTCCAGATGCACCGATCTAAAAAATCTATTATTGAGTTTTAGTAGATCAGATATTTTTTTATCAGACACGAACTACCTCATGAGTATAAATTGATTTTATTAATGTTTTTTCTTGCACATTACTATGCTTGTAAATCTGCTGAATACTCTGTGATTCCTGATAGCTGAAAAGTCTATTGGTTTGAAAATTCAAAGACTCAAGGCGTTCACGCAAATCACTTTCTGGTAATTTAAAAATTTGTCCTGGACTTCCATGACCAACGGAAATTTCGCGAAAAGAAAGCGTCAATTCACTTGGATATCGTTGGGTAAAAAAATCATAGAGGCAATACACAAAAAGTTTATCGCTGATTTCTGATTTTGGTTCCCGGCGGAATGCATAAATTAACTCTCGCTTCCCAGAAGCATTATCGATTACTCGTTCACCAATCTTCTGAATAAGTTCAAGCTCAACTAATGGACAGTCAAGGTTATCCTCCTGAATCTGTCCCTTTCGTCCTCGTGTAGGAAAGTAGGTATGTAGGAATGTATCAAAATGTTGCTCTAGCGTTACAAAGGAAAGTTTTTTCTCAAAGGTATTTGCTTTTTGCTGAAGATTACGTAAAACTGCTGTTCGTGTCAGGTCTGGTTCTTGCCACTGATTCAGTAAATAATCCCAGGCAAAAAGCGGCTCTAAAACCTGAGTAGATAATTTCCAGTGGATCAACCAAAGTGTTTGAATGTCTTCTAAATAAGGATCGAGTCCATCTTC
>JANLHY010000249.1 GCA_024653795.1 Candidatus Brocadiaceae bacterium
ACTTTGAATTTCAAATCGATTACGATCTTTTTTTCTAGTATTTCTTTTAAATTTAATCACTTACAACGAATTGCTATTTAAACGTCCGGACAGCAGTGAAATCGCATATAAAGTATTTAATAACGCACAAACGATATTGAGGTGGCATTAATGTTAAAAAGCATGACAGGATTTGGCGTAGCTGAATATAAAGACGACGAACTCACGATACGTGTGGAACTTCGCTCGGTGAATAACCGGTTTTTGAAGATAGACTCGCGGCTGCCGGAAGTGTTGCAATCCTTTGAAACCGAGATTGAGCGTCCAATCAGGGGAAAATTAGCCAGGGGCACAGTCCTTTTAAATGTAAATTATCAATCTCTCCGGCAAGAACCTGAGTATGTCTTGAACAGTGACAGGCTAAAAGAATATTATCATTTGTTAACTGACATAAAAAAAGAGATTGGTTCCAGAGAGAGAGTATCAATTAATTCCCTGATACTGCTTCCGGGGGTGCTGCAAAAGGGGAAGAATAGTCAGACGGATAAGAACACCCTTCTATCCTTATGTATCTCCCTTATTAAAGAAGCCCTGGAAAAGATGTTGGAAATGCGGGCTGTTGAAGGAATGCATCTCGCAAAAGACATCGAACAGAGAAAAGAATTTATCCTTTCAATGCTCAACAAAATTGAAACCATGTCACCTATTATAGTTCAGGAATACAGTAAACGCTTACGAAGCAGGGTCGCCTCGTTGCTGAGCGGAACTGATATAGAATTGACTGATAGCAGCCTTTGCCGCGAAATTGCCATCTTTGCAGAACGATGTGATATTACCGAAGAAATTAGCCGTCTTAAAAGCCATTTATCTCAACTACAAGAAACTATACATTCAGATGACTCCGTGGGGCGGAAGCTGGATTTCATTATTCAAGAAATGTTCCGTGAAACCAATACGATGTGCTCAAAGGCAAATGATAGTGTAATGCTGAAGGATTTGGTGGATGTAAAAACAGAGATTGAGAAAATCCGGGAACAGATATTTAACATCGAATAAGGGTTTACTTTTATCGTAACAGTTCAGCTCACCGCAGAGAACGCCGAGACTTCGTCGTGAGCTCAGTCGAACGATCGGAGAGGCTGTTAGAGAAGAGACAGAAAAACTATGAGGATTTTCCCTTTATTTTATCATTTCTCAGCGTTCTCCGCGTCCTTTGCGGTGAACTATTACCTTTTGTCTGAATCTTTAAGGTAGTAGGCAAGATGGGTAAGATCGTAATCATTTCAGGGCCGTCTGGGTCAGGGAAAACAACGGTATGCAAACTACTCGGAAAAGATCGGCATGTGAAGAAATCGGTCTCTGTAACCACACGTCCGCCCCGGCATAACGAAAAGAACGGCGAGTCCTACTATTTTGTATCGACTGCTGAATTCGAGGATATGATTCAACGCAATGAACTGGCAGAATATGCTACATATTGTGGCTGCTATTATGGAACTCCGCTTAAGGCGTTAAAAGAAGCCCTCAGGAATGAAATCCTCTATCTGCTTGAAATAGAAGTGCAGGGCGCATTGCAGATCAAGGAGAAATTTCCTGAAGCTATATCGATATTTTTACTGCCGCCTGATAAAAAAACATTGGGACAACGGTTAATCAAAAGGAACACAAACAAAGAGGATGATATGAGACTCCGTTTGAAAACCGCCGAAAAAGAATTGGAATATAAAGATAAATATGACTACTGTGTTGTTAACGATGACCTGGAAGTAACAGTAAATACTATCCGTAAAATACTAAACCTGGTGTAATCATGTCCTATAGTATCGTTTTGGGAGTTACTGGTAGTATTGCTGCATACAAGGCAGTTGGGATTGTATCGAGTCTGATAAAACAGGGAAATAATATTACTGTTATCATGACGACAAATGCCCAGCGATTTGTGAATCCTGTAACATTTCAGTCTATTTCAAAAAATCGAGTCATAACCGACCTTTTCATTGATACGGGGAATTATGATCCCAATCACGTATCCCTGGCTGAACATGCCGATATAATAGTGGTTGCGCCGGCAACTGCGAATTTTATTGGTAAGGTCTTGTCCGGTATAGCAGATGACGCGCTAACATGTACCGTTATGGCGGCACGGTTTCCTGTAATTATTGCACCTGCAATGAATGACAGCATGTATCTGAATCCCATTGTGCAGGAAAATATAAAAAAATTAAAGAAGCTTGGATACGTTATTATCGAACCGGAAGAAGGCCGGTTGTGCACGGGTCGTGTTGGGATCGGGAGATTAGCTTCTGTGGAGAAGATTGTTGGCGTAATCAATGAGGAACTCAACAAAAAGAAGGACAAATAAATACTCATGAATAAGATACAAGTAAAAGTTATGAGAAAGCAAGGATGTGGGGATTTACCTTTGCCCCAATACATGAGCGAGGCTGCCAGCGGGATGGATTTATATGCCGCAGTGGATAAAGCGGTACAGCTTGAACGCAGTGAAATAAAATTGATTCCCACAGGCATTCATATAGAAATACCTTTGGGATACGAGGCTCAAGTCAGACCAAGAAGCGGGCTGGCTTTAAAATACGGTGTAACACTTGTGAATACCCCAGGCACTATCGATAGCGATTATCGCGGGGAAGTTGGAATTATCTTATGTAATTTTGGGAAAGAACGTTTTACCGTAGAACGTGGGATGCGTATTGCGCAACTGGTAATCCAGCCAGTATTCAGGGCGGAATTGATTGAAGTTGATTGTCTGGAAGAAACTCGTCGTGGCGCAGGAGGGTTTGGCCATACGGGACATTAAAGGAAAAAACACATTATGTGATTTTAGAAAAATCACGTGCATTGTTCTGATTCCTTATAAGGGGGTTCTATGGAAACAACCGTTGTAAAAAAACCTGGACGGAAAAGGAACTTATGGCTTTGCCCAACAATGGGAACAAATATGAATTAATCAATGGAGAACTCATTATGGGGCCAACAGGAATTGAGCATGAAGATATTGGTGCAAGACTTCTTGCTGCATTGGAAAGATTTGTCCTTGAACATAAACTTGGAATCATGTGTGGTTCAAGTGCAGGGTATCGGATGAAATCAGGCAACCTTCGTTCACCTGACGTATCATTTATAAGTAAAAATGGAGAAGATATTTTTACAGGATTTACATTCCCCGTATCTGAATTGTTTGTAGAATTATAATACTATGGGAATTAAACGTTTTATCCGTTACATTACCGCAATTATCCTTATAGCCTCCTCATTATTTATCTTTTTAAGTTTTCTCAGCCATTCTTCCAACGACCCACCCTTTGCGGATTATCCCATCAATAACCCTGTGCATAATTTCTGTGGAATAGCAGGAGCGCAAATCGCAGGTTACGCATTGGCGGGTCTGGGGAGGACTTCTTATCTCATTGTTGTCCTGGTGGCATGGCTGGGAGTTGCATATCTCTTTAACGAAAGCATCGAACATCTCTGGGTAAAAATGATCGGGGCTGTTTTATTACTATTTTCGGTTGCATCCTTATTGACGCTTGGGTGCTATGCATTCAAAAAATCCCTTCTATCAGCCAATGTGGGAGGAATTTTCGGAATCGTAGTTGTCTCCAGGTTATATGAATATTTCAATCTAACAGGGACGATAATTATTTTGGCGTCTGGACTGGTTATATCGTTTATGCTCTTGCTCAACGTTACGCCTGTTTCTCCTTTTGTCAAGGGCTCAAAAGCAAAAGAAGAAATGCCTGTACCAACACACGATTCTGAAAATGAAGGCGCTAACATCCGTTATCGTGCAAAAGTAAATACATTGAATAATTCAACTATAGAAGTGGAGAATGGGCAGCCTGGATCTATAGGCGCACTTAAAAAGACTCAGGAACAATATGATGTGGAACAATATCTGGAAGATGAAGAGCCGGATATCTATGCTGAAACTATCAAACAAAAGAAAAATGATTATGACCTGCCGCCAATTGATCTCCTGGAAAAGCCCGCAGTTGACCAGCATTCGGATGATTGGGATCAAATTACACAACGCGCACAGGTACTAAAAAACACCCTCGTACAGTTCAATGTGAATGCAGAAGTCGTGGAAATTCAGCGAGGGCCTGTCATCGCAATGTATGAATTAGAATTAGCGCCGGGAACGAAGGTGGGGAAGGTGGTAAGCCTTTCCGATGACCTGGCGATTGCCTTAAAGGCGCCGAGTGTAAGAGTCGTTGCTCCCTTGCCGGGCAAGTCATCGATTGGATTGGAAGTCCCAAATACCAAGAGAAAAATGGTGATGCTGCGGGAGTTGCTGGAAACGTCCGATGACATACGGGGGAAAATGGCTATCCCGCTCCTGCTTGGAAAAGATGCGGCTGGTAATCCCCTCATATCTGATTTGGCGTCAATGCCCCATTTACTCATTGCAGGAACAACTGGTTCCGGCAAATCCGTTTGTCTTAATTCAATTATATTGAGTATTCTATTTTTGCGGCATCCAACCGATGTCCAG
The DNA here is from genome assembly GCA_024653795.1 of Candidatus Brocadiaceae bacterium. Taxonomy (GTDB): domain Bacteria; phylum Planctomycetota; class Brocadiia; order Brocadiales; family Brocadiaceae; genus Wunengus. The sequence continues at coordinate 4,496 of JANLHY010000249.1, forward strand.
CTTCTCCTGGTAGACCCGAAAATGGTCGAATTTTCATTATTTCGGGAAATTCCCCATTTGATAAGCCCCGTAGTGACAGATATGAAAAAAGCCGCAGCCGTGCTGGAATGGGCGGTGAACAAAATGGAAGAACGGTACGCCTTGCTTGCCAGTGTTGGAGTCAAACATATAAATGCCTATAATAGGCTGGGGACATCCGAAATCAGAAAACGTTTAAATCCCGAGGGCGATGCCAATCTCGACGATGTACAATTTTATTTGCCGCATATCGTTGTTGTGGTTGATGAACTGGCGGACTTGATGATGGTG
>JANLHY010000253.1 GCA_024653795.1 Candidatus Brocadiaceae bacterium
ACCACATAAATAAAGAGATTCAATACGTATTATATTGTAGTGGAAAGAATGTTATTAAATCAGACAAAATTGAAGAATTGCAAGAACATCAAATAAAGAGATTATTTATACGAAAGGAAGATCAAAAGATATATTTAAAATACGTTGAATCGAGTCTAAAACATATTGTTAACGATGATAGGGTGGATATTAAAGAAAAGGCACGTATCGTTTATGATGTAGCTAAAAACATTATGGCCGATGTTTTTGAAGATCCGCGTTCCGGTGAACAAGTGGAACGATCGAAGGATTGGGTGTCAAACACCATCAACCTTGTTGTGAGGAGTAAAGATTCCTTTTCAAGTATGATGAGTATGATTTCACATGATTATTATACCTATACACACTCAGTAAATGTGTCGGTATTGGGACTGTTATTTTCAAAATACTTAGGTATTGATGGAGGTGAGATGCAGTCCTTTGGAACCGGGTTGTTGTTGCACGATGTGGGTAAAACGCAGATTGACTTTGAGATAATCAATAAAAAGGAACGGTTGAACGAAGAAGAGTTTGCGAGGATTAAAATGCATGTAGAAATTGGCGCCGATATTCTAAAACAAACAGGTTGTGCCGGTAACACAAGTTTTTTCGCTATCATGCAGCATCATGAAAAACATAACGGGAAAGGCTATCCAAATGGATTAAGGGGTGATGAGATCCACAAACACGGTAAAATTGCAGGTATTATAGATGTGTATGATGCCTTGACAACAAAAAGGTCTTATTCCGATGCGAGAAAGCCATTTGCGGCATTGAAGATTATGAATGAAGAAATGAAATGGAGCTTTGATGAGAAATATTTCAAGGACTTCATCCTGTTTCTTGGTTCAGGTGGTGAAAGGCAGTATCAGAAAAGTAAGAAGATATTTCCTGTACATGTATAGGAAATATTTACAGCCTGGGAAGGGGCTGTTTAATTATTAGACCGTATCAATGCAGCTATGGTTGCGGTTTTGTAAGATATAAAACATTTGGGTATCAGTAGTTAATATTATATTTATCAGGAAGTTGTTTGGGAAATAATTTGGCACTTGTATTGCTCATTAAAAAACAAGATGCAAGATTCAGGATATCGTGCATCGTGCTCTAAAACTTGATTGTATAGGGAATTTCATTTTATTTATGTGGATTTAGGGTAGGGTGGGTTAAGCGGAGCGAACCCACCCCTGAGTCCCCTCCCGGGAGGGGATTGAGGGGTGGGTATTGTGAAGGTGGATTCGGCGTAAAAACCAACGCCTTAATCCACCCTACTCATAACTGTCAGGGCTAGAGCCCAATCCCCGTTTTTACGAGGACAAGTTCAGATAAGACCGTCACTTCGACAGGCTCAGTACAGGCACTAACCCCAGCCTTAAGGCTGGGGTTAACGGATACACGCCATACCGGGGCTTTAGCCCTGATGGCACAGCAACATGAAGTTGTTCATGTTATTTATTGTTAATTCATTACAACTGTGTTTCGTGGGTATGAGGCTTCGCCTCACTAATTACAGAGGATAATTGCTATGACAACAAGTATGTTGACTCAACCAGTTAGAGAAGATCTGGAAATAGTTCAGGATACGCTAAACGATATTAGATGCCTTGCTAAATTATATTATCTGTTACACCATCCGCGTAGCACTGATAAATTAATGGATGAGTCTTATGGTAGTCTGAAGGAACTAAATCTCAAGGAAATCGGATATGCTTTAACTTCGGTGCTCGATCTGGAGAGGGTATTTCCACTCGTCAATAATATTACTGTCTGTGGGACGGGCAGTTTGTCTGGGATTATTGTGTTAGTCAATGGAGATGAAGTACAGTTAAAGGCCGCAAAAGGTCTGCCCGGCCACATAGCAAATGATACAATATTTAAGGTGGGAGATGGAGCAATCGGGTGGGTTGTGAAATGCGGGAAGTCGCTGGTTATCGATGACATTGAAAAAGATCTGCGTTTTAATAAGCAACAATTTCAGTGGTATCTTGGGAAAACAGTACTCTGTGTTCCCATAAAGGCAAGGGGCAGGGTTGTTGGTGTAATAAGCGTAAATAGTAAAAAGTCAGGAGATAGTTATACAGATAATGACGTACGATTCCTGGAAACGATTGCAGCATATGTAGCAATTGCCATTAGGAATACAGATTTGTATGAGAGATTAAAAAATCCTAACAAGCTGGACAGCTTTACTTCTACGTATTATGACAAAAACAAAAAATATTTACCCGTTACCTTAAGAAGTATAAAAACCGGCGCATTCGCAGGATGCGATCTGTATTTGAAAACTGTAGTGAATGATGAAATTAAATATTTATTGTATTGTAAGGGTAATAACCTGGTTGACGATGAACGGAAAGAATCATTTTTAAAGAAAAATATCAATAAGATTTACGTTGCAAAGAATGGTAATGCACAATACTTGCGGTACATGGAAACAAATCTTGAGCAGGTGGTTCGCGATGAAATGGCTACGTTGCATGAGAGGATTCAGATCGTTTATGACGTTGCGATGAATATGACAACAGATATATTGAAAGATGCAAGCATTGGTATCGCCGTTGAAAGGGCAAGGGATTGGACTACGGTAGCGCTTGATTTTATGTTGAAAGATAAAGAAGTTTATTCACATCTGACGGAAATGTTGACATACGATGGGAATGTCCTCAGGCATTCGGTAAATACAGCCATATTAGGGTTACTATTTGGATATTATCTTGAAATGCCTGCTAATGATCTTTTGACCTTAGGCACCGGGTTGCTTCTGCACGATGTTGGCAAAGCGAAGATAGACCATTATATGATAAAAAAGGATATGGAAGAGTTGACAAAGGAAGAAAGAGAACAGATGAGAAAACACACCGATTTGGGTTTTATTCTTCTGTCTAACAGCGGCAATCTATCCAGGGAAGCATGTCTCATTGCAAAACAACATCACGAACTATATAACGGAAAAGGATACCCTGATAATTTGGAAGGCGAGGAAATCCATTATTATAGTCGTATAACCCGTATTTTGGACGAATTTGAAATACGGATGTCCAGGATTACAGGAAACGACTCGAACTCTGCTTTTAACGTTTTACAGAATATGGTAAAGAGAATGGCGGGGAGCTTTGATAAAGAGATATTAAAAAAGTTTATTGATTTTTTACAGATTAGTGCCGGTGAAGAATCGGATGAAGTCCAACATAAAGTAGTTGAATTAGTAGAGTAGAATACACAAAGAATAACCTCGGGCGCCTGGTTATTCCTGGGATTCTGCTAAAAAATGTAATTGTATTATATTATGAACTTTAACAAGGAGGGTTAACTATGGGTTCGAGAATTAATACCAATATTGGCGCTTTAAACGCCTTAAAATCACTGAATGATGTTGGTAACCGGTTATCAGTTGCTCAATTAAGGCTGGCTACGGGTAAAAGAATAAACAATGCAGCTGATGATGCCGCAGGTTACTCCATCGCCAAAAAGTTTAACGCCCGTGCAGAAGGTCTTGGTCAGGCATTAAACAACATCGGTTCTGCTAAGAATCTTGTCGCAGTTGCGGAAGGCCACCTGGGTAACATTATTGACATTCTGACACAGATGAAAACAAAGGCAATTCAGGCAGCCGATGATTCACTGGGTACTGCAGAGCGTACCTCCATTAAGGGAGAACTGCTAAAATTAACCAGTCAGGTTGACCTTGAAGTTAATCAGGCCACGTGGAACGACAAAACAATATTCAGTGGCAATGCTACAACCGGCACATCCAGCGCTGTTTTATTTAAGTTCCAAATTGGTGCAGGGGCAAGTAGCACAAATGATATCCTGAAGTTTGATTTGCTTGCAAAGGCCAATGTCAGCTTTGATTCTGGCGCTACAACCAAAGGTTTTTCTTCTTCCGGTTTAAATGTTACGGTCGCTACTGGCGCACTTGCTGGTTCAATAATTGGTTCATCAGCGTCTGCTCAAATATTAATGGGCAGGATAGATATCGCTATAGCCGATGTGTCTGAGGCATTGAGCTACATTGGGTCAGTCGTGAACAGGTTAACGTATCAGGAGACAAGCTTGACTATAGCCAAGACGAATACTGAGGCAGCGAGGAGCCGTATCGAGGATGCCGACATGGCGTTTGAGCAGTTGGAGGCAACTAAGCTGCAGATATTACAACAGACCGCCAGCGCCATGCTTGCCCAGGCAAATACAGGACCACAGGCGATACTGAACTTGTTCAAGTAAATAGTTGAATTGTATAGGATTTCATTTTATTTATGCAGGTTTTGGGGAGACACGGACTGTACAGACGCATAGCAATGCGTCTCTACGTTTGTCCGTGTTTAACTTAAATCCACATCCCCGTTTTCACGAGGACAAGTATTTTATAATGGCACAAATTATTCCCCTCTTGGGAGGGGTTAGGGGTGGGTTCCTTTCCCCGTTTTCACGAGGACAAGGGGCGTGGAATCTCAGAGAATATTTCACGAATTACCGACTTACCCACCCCTAAATCCCCTCCCAAGAGGGGACTTTCTTACTCGAAAAGAAGCCATACGATAAACACATGGTGCGCCTTTCTGCCTGTCTCATTGTTAAAAACGAATCACTCATTCTCCCGCGTTGTCTTGAGAGCCTCCGTTCTTTTGTAGACGAGATAATCGTTGTTGATACAGGTTCCACCGATAACACAACAGAAATAGCGCGTAGTTATGGTGCACAGGTGAAACATTTTACGTGGGTAGATAACTTTTCTGCCGCTCGTAACGAATCATTGCGTCATGCCAGTAGCGACTGGATTCTTTATATTGATGCAGATGAAGTTATCAATGTTGCAAACGCCGGTAAAATTCGCCAGGTAATTACGCAAGAGGATATCATGGGCGTTACTGTGCGCCAGTGCATTCCTCAGCAATCTGAAAATATTGCAGCAACTTTTTACAGTGAATACTGCCGTCTTTTTCGACATCATCCCGCTATTCGATTCGAAGGGGCAATTCATGAACAGATTCTTCCATCAATAGAACGTATTGGAGGAAAGGTATTACGCGCGGACATTGTGATTCATCATTGGGCTTATGCAGCCACTGAGGATAAAAAGCGATGCCGGGCCGAACGAAACCTTCGTTATCTGCTTGCAGAGGTAAAACGTGTGCCGGATGATCCATTTGTGCATTTCAATCTTGGGATGACTTACAGGGAACTTGGACAACAAGACATAGCAATTCGCTCCTTTCATTGTGCGCTGGACAAGGACGATGGCCATATCAAGCGTGAGCTTATAGGCCAGATACATTTAAATCTGGCCAAGCTATACCTGGAATCAGGCAATCATGCAAAAGCTGCTTATCATGCGCAACAGGTTGCAACTTATGAGCCTAATAATCCCGTGTCTTATTATATATTGGCAACACTGGCGGTAGCTAACAACCAATTTAATACAGCAATCAAGTATCTAGAGAGAGCAATACAAATTACCAAAGGTAAAGAAGGATTGTCTCCAAGCGTAGATTTGAATATGTCCAGGATTTATTTAGAACTGGGCTGCTGTCGCAGCACAACAGGTGATTACGAGGGGGCGGAGGCGGAGTTTATTCGTTCTATAGAGTATAATTCTTCGGTTGCGTTACCTCATTTGCTATTGGGGAACTGTCGCTTTATGCGTGGTGACCTGGCTGGGGCCAGGGATATGTATGAGCGTGTCCTTGTCCTGGACCCGTCGAGGGAAGACGCTCAACGTGGCCTTGCCCTGTGTTGCAGTCGTAAATAATTTAACGTTAAGGAAATTCAAACAATGAGTTCATCCCCCTTGATGGGGGATGCTAGGTGGGGATGAAGGAAACAAGGTAGGTCAGGCGTTCTCGCCTGACATTATGCTGACAAGCGGGGACGTTTGTCCTACCTTCTAACCACCCTCCCATCAAGGGAGGGGGTATTTGTATTATTGTATCAATTTAGTCTTTTGAAAAATTTATCGCCTGTGCGTTGCACGCAGACAGGTCAATCATGCGCTCCGTCAGGAGCAACCTGTTTGTAGCAAGATAGGATGCCATAACAGAAATTAGCTCCGTTAGGAGCGACCTGTTTGCATATCAATCATATACAGGTCGCTCCTACGGAGCTAATCGTATCTTAACGATTAATTGCTACAAACAGTACGCCCTTAACAGGGCTTAAT
>JANLHY010000275.1 GCA_024653795.1 Candidatus Brocadiaceae bacterium
CGTTGAAGCGCTCAAAGGCAGTCAAGAATCTGTAACCATGATGGTTCGTGAGTTTGACAAACGCAGGAAATATATCGTTGAACGGCTTAACAATATAAAAGGAATTTCCTGTCTGCTTCCTCATGGCGCCTTTTACGCCTTCCCAAAGGTATCAGACTTGTACACAAGAAAGATTAGCGGACAATCGGTAACAAACTCATTTGGCCTGGTAAATCTATTACTCGAAAAGGCGCATGTAGCCTTCGTCCCCGGCGCCCCTTTTGGTTCTGATGAATACGTCAGGATTTCGTATGCAATCTCTAAGGCAAATATCGAAAAAGGAATGGACCGTTTTGAGAAGTTTTTGAGAAGCTAGTGTCCGGTCAAGCATACAATGTCGGGTAAAGTCTCTTTAATTTTATCCTTGCCTTCTCCGGCGCGAAAGTTTCGTACAGGGAATCCGGTTTATGCGTGTTCAGATTATCCATGACTAAAGTTATTCTTTTAGCGCTTTGATAATTTTCTGCTATGTTTTCCATAAAGAGTGCCCAATCAGGAATTTTTCTGTGTTCAGTTATTTTCACCATCCGTTTGCCCGCCAAACGGTTCGCTTGCCATGAAAACATTGCATACACCTTTGCGCTCATACTCATAATCAAATTTTTCCAGTCTTCCCGCACCAGCAGGAATCGGCTTTTTCAATTTACCTATCAGTTGCCGAGGAGACTCGTCCATGCAAACCACAGGATAATCAGGATCACACGGACGCTTGTAAACATCAAGAACATTTTCCATATGAGCAGCAAATCCGGCGTCGTTGTCAGGAGGTATTACCCAGCCCTTCTTTTTCCATGTCTTGATTTCGTTTTTTTTAAAACCTGTCTCACTGTTTCATGTGAAATCACATCAATATTTTTAAGTTCAACAACCTTGACCGCGAGCAGACGCAGCGACCAACGACAATGCCCTTTCGGCGGCTCGCCGCAGCTGAGCGCAATCAAATGCGCCTCGAAATCCCCGTCAGCTTTCTTCTCATAAACTCGTTCGCTTTTATGTCCTTCCAGCGCAACTTCAAAACCTTCTTCAGCAAAACGCTTTTTCACTCTGTCTATTTTTTTCATGCTGATATTCAATGCTTTGGCGATTTCCTCATTCCTGCTCCTGTTCAGTTGGAATTCGCCATCATCACAATTCATGAGTATTACTGCGTTCAATACTTTTTGTGATTTATGGCTGCCCTCTGATGAAATTTCTTCCGATTCTGCACGCTCATCTTTCGTCAGCGATGTCTGGTATAATAAAATTTGGTATTCTTGCCTTCTTTGACTTCTCTTTCCTGAACTACATCCTTGAGGAAAACCACAATGTGTCTGTTTCTCGTATGATTCCCCATTTTCATGAGGACAAGATTCAAAAAGTCTTCTGACGAAAAGATTTCTTACTATTATCCTGACTCATAAAATCGTAGATTCGTATCTGGCTGCAATCGATTCATCGATTCTTGACAGTCACGCCAACCCTTTCCACAAGACGCTTACCGGGAGTTGTAAAACATGCCCGTACGCCGAAACGTGTTCTCACCCCGCCGAGTGGGTATCCGAAGATGTCAATGCCTCATCCCCGTTTCCACGGGGACACGGCAAACACTACTATGGACATAAAGTTCATACCCTTGTCGTCCCCGATAGATTCATTCGGGGATATGCTGCCGATAAAGGGTACGACGACAAAGATCAACTTTGGCATTGTACAAACGTTGATATGCCCCTCAGACCAAACGGCTCTGATAAAAAACAAAACACGGTTATGTTCAAATGCCCCAACGGATTTAACGGCTTTTCATGTCCCCATGCCCCTGAATGCCTTAAATCAGGACAAACGCATAAAACCTTCAAGGTTCAGATAAAAGACAACCTCCGTATATCCGGCACTCTTACCACCCCGAAAGGCTCTCCCCAGTGGAAAAATGATTTTAAACGGAGAACCTCTGTAGAGCGTGTGTTCTCCGATAACAAACGGGTTCGTCAGGTTGCTTCTTTCTTGAATTTCAATGTCACTGCCATTTTTACCCATATTGTCGTTGCCTTTGTGGCTCACAACCTCACGGTTATCTTCGATCACTTGAAAGATACTTTATTAATATTTTAAGTTTTCTTTGCCATGTTTTCTCTCGTTGTCTTCTTGAATAAAGTTTTAACGTCTCTCCTACTGTCCCTTTTTATACCCTCCTTGCAAGAGACTCTAATAATTCTTACGGCAAAATCTATTAAAGGTAGAGACGCATTGCTCTGCGTCTCTACAAGATCAAATATTCTCTTATCCTTCGACATTCATCCTCCCCCTTTCTCCCCCTCTTGGAGGGGGACAGGGGGAGGCGATATTCGATATTGGACTCCATGTAAAAAATATCAAATACAACTTAGCGCTCATGACCCCCCTCCCACCAGGGGCGGGGAAAAAACGTTTCCTCCCCCTCGATCTTACTGTTGGACAATTTTTTGCTGAACAAAATCAGCTATAATCAAAACATTAGGTGGCTATTGATTTAACTCACCAAGCCCTATAAAATACCGTCATGGCGTAAAAAAGCCCGTGGGTTTAGGCTATTTTTCTTATTTCTGCTGTGAAACCATTACCTTTGATGAGTTAAATCAATAGCCACTTACAATTTTGGAAGTCATGGCTAAAGCCGCATTGATATTGCGGATATAATCTCCGCCATAAATGGCGGAGTTATAACTCTGTCTCTCAGGCTGACGACCGGAGAATAACCCCAGCCTTTAGGCTGGGGACTAAGAGACGAACCGAACCGGGCTTTAGCCCTGATACACCATAACATATAAGGTTGGGTTGATACTCTGCGAAACCCAACAATCTGGATGCAGGGGGCAGGAATTACATGTTCCAGTTTCGACATGGGCAACATTCCAAAGCCATTTTGTTCAGCAAAAAATTGTCCAACTGTAAGCTAGAAAGAGGGGACTGGGTGTGTGTTGCGGCAAACTTACACACCCCTTTATCCCCTCTTTTTAGAGGGGAATTATAAAAGATTGGAATTCCTATACATTAAAATATAACTAACTTCCTATAATATTGAGTTACTTTTGGAACTTTCCATATCGTTCTTTGATCGTATAGCTTGAATTCTGTCTCTTAATTCTGCTGCGCGTTCAAATTCCAACGACTCTGCCGCCTTGAGCATTTCTTCTTCCAATTCATTAACAAATTCCTGTGTAACATATTCTTCTTCACTCTCGGCAACGGATTCATAAACGATCTTGCGTGACGAAACCTCGTCTTCGATGCCTTTCTTGATCTCTTTTAGTATGGTGGTTGGGGTGATGTTGTGCTTTTTGTTGTATGCTATTTGAAGCACTCGGCGCCGATCTGTTTCATCTATTGCCCGTTTCATCGAGTTTGTTATTTGATCTGCATATAAGATTACCTCGGCATTCACATTCCTTGCCGTTCGGCCAATCGTCTGTATTAATGAGGTTTCTGAACGCAGAAATCCCTCCTTGTCTGCATCCAGTATTGCTACCAGAGAGACCTCTGGCAAATCCAGCCCTTCCCGTAGAAGATTGACACCTACCAGGACATCGAATTTTCCCAGTCTCAAATCCCTTAATATCGTCACCCTTTCTATGGCATTTATCTCTGAATGGATGTACATACCCTTGAGACCCTCTTCCTTGATATACTCGCTTAAATCTTCAGCGAGTCGTTTCGTCAAAGTAGTTACCAGTACCCGCTCTTTTTTCTGTGCTCGTTTCTTGATTTGTTTCAAAAGGTCATCAACTTGAGTCTTTGCGGGTTTCACGTAGATTATCGGGTCGACAAGGCCGGTTGGCCGTATAATTTGCTCGACCACTTTGCCATGGCATTTTTTCAACTCATAAGGACTGGGTGTTGCCGAAGCGAATAGGATTTGATGAACCCTCGATTCCCACTCGTCAAATCTTAGAGGACGATTATCCAGCGCAGAGGGTAAGCGGAAACCGTATTCGACCAGGGTCTCCTTGCGTGCCCGATCTCCGTGGTACATGCCTGAAATTTGTGGGACAGAGACG
>JANLHY010000303.1 GCA_024653795.1 Candidatus Brocadiaceae bacterium
ATCAGTCTAAGACACCTGCTTTTCATAACAATTCTGCGCAACATAAAGGAGGTAAATGAGATAATGAGATTTTTATATCCAAAATACCGGCGTAATAGACTGACAGCCCAGCATGCCGGGGGCGGTTATAATGACCAGTCTAATTATTGTTGGGCGCCGAAACACGATAAAAGGAGGGGATTATGCCGCTAGTCAAATGTCCCGATTGTGGAAAGGATGTTTCAAGCAGTGCACCAAATTGCCTAGGTTGTGGAAGACCAATGGCAGCATTCTCGAGCAAAGCGGTACAGACGCAGCGCAAGGGCAGAAAATATGAGGCAGGTGGCTTCGTTCTAATTCTGATAGGCATTTTCGTTTGCTTTGCATCTGCCGGTATTGGGGCACTGATGATATTTGCTGGTTTTGGCCTATTCATCGCAGGAAGGTTCATGTAGGTTCAAACATAGCTTGGAGGTTTCGTCGCCCAACAAGTCACTGCAGCCGACGCCTTCTGCGCCTCACTCAGTCATCTGCTTTGCATCGGCTAATATTCGCCTTTTGCCAAAGAAGCAACAATCCGCTATCATCGTTTGTGCCGGGGGAAGCTCATCAGCAAAGCAGCCGCCTTCGCTCGCCGCAGTCGGCGCGGCTGAGTTCCAGCGTTATGCCCTAAAAAATATTGACAAATCCATTGGTATGATATAATGTAATACCAGAGGTAAATTATGAGAAAAACAAAAATTGCCATTACAATAGACGAACAATTTATCGAAGACATAGATAGACTCGTTAGTGAGCATGTTTTTCAAAATCGCAGCCAAGCAATACAGGAAGCGGTAGAAGAGAAACTGAAACGTCTTAAACGCACTCGTTTAGCTAAAGAATGTACCAAGCTCGACATAACCTTTGAAAAAGCAATGGCGGAGGAAGGTTTAACTGAGGATTTGAGCCAATGGCCCGAATACTAAGGGGTGATATCAGGTGGGCAGATTTAAACCCTGTGCGGGGGCGTGAGCAGGCAGGCTTACGGCCTGTTTTGATTTTGAGTCACGAAATTTTTAATGAACGTTCGGGAACTGTTATTGCCGTGGCTATTACCAGTCAGCCTCAACGTGCAGGATTTCCGCTTACGCTTGAATTGAAAACAGCAGATTTGCCTAAACGGTCGTGGGTTAAAATAAGTCAGATTCGGACTCTTTCCGTGGAGAGAATTGGAAAAATGATTGCCAAAGCGGATACTGAAGAATTAGAACAAGTCATTGAAGGACTAAATGAAATAATAGGGGCATAACAAATCACTCCACAGGATGCGGCGAAACGACCGCCGCACCTTGTGAGTTTTAACGTTAGGTGTAAAAATAAATAGAAAGGAATACAATTATGTCAGTTAATAACGCATTAATCGAAAAAGCATTGGAATTAAAACCGCAGGACAAAATTATATTAATTGAGGCTTTGGTAACCAGCTTAGATAAACCAGATCCAGAGATATCAAAAAAATGGATACAGGAAGCTGAGGCCAGACTTAAAGCTTACAGAGCCGGCAAAACAAAAGGGATACCTGCAGAAGAGGTATTTAGATAAGTTTTATGAGAGTAATATTCGACGACTTGGCCAAAATAGAATTGGATGTTAGACAACACAATAATTGATAAGAATGAGCGTAACACTCGATTTTATTCGTAATGAAATAAAAAAACAGATTATATTCCTGCATCTGCATGATTTCCTAAAATTATCAATTTTGAGTTATTTATGTCAGAAGAACGCATAAAAAAAATATTATCACTCCTTGAAAAGGCATATCCTGATGCAGGACTTGTCCTCCATTACAGGAATCCCCTGGAATTGCTTGTTGCCACCATCCTGGCTGCACAATGCACGGATGAGCGAGTCAATAAGGTAACGGAAACACTATTCAAAAAATACAAGACGGCAAAAGACTATGGCAGCACAAGGCAGGAGATTTTTGAAGAAGAACTCCGTTCGACAGGTTTTTATAAAAATAAGGCAAAAAATATTATTGCATGCAATAAAGAGTTAGTCGAAAGGTTTGGAGGAAATGTGCCTGATACGATGGAAGACCTTGTT
>JANLHY010000317.1 GCA_024653795.1 Candidatus Brocadiaceae bacterium
AGTTCTTTCATTCTCCGAAGCAACTGGAGAAACATTATCCCTTAGCTATTCTTGCCTTCTTTGACTTCTCTTTCCTGAACTACATCCTTGAGGAAAACCACAATGTGTCTGTTTCTCGTACGATTCCTCGTTTTCACGAGGACAAGTATTGTCGTTGCCTTTGTAGCTCACAACCTTACGGTTATCTTCGATCACTTGAAAGATACTTTATTAATATGCGTCTCTTATATCTTTACCAATTTCACTTAATTTCTCCATCACAGGGAGATATTAAGAAAATCATTTATAGATGATTAAAGGTTTCACTTTTGTGGTCGAATGTACATTCGACAAACACCTTTCCTGTCTTGAACTCCAGAAAGGCAAATACATCCAATGTCCCATTTCAGTTGTACTCGAATTCTTTGAGCCATTACCGCTGTTGTTCCGTGGCAATATTCGATGAATGCTGGAACGACTGATAGAAATGCCAGGCACGTCCGGATGTGCCATGAGTAGTAGAGACAGGTTTGAAACCTGTCTCTACTAAGTCTTGTCGTCCAGACTTCTTTCCACCCGACGGCTTATCCAGCGATAAACCGTACTGAGGGCACAACCGGTAAATTTTGCAATTACAGGTTTCTTTATCCCGGAGTTGTGAAGCGGGATAATCTGTGCTCTCCAAATATTCCGGCAATTCGTTGAACGGTGTACTGGTATTGAACTTGATACACTGCTATGCAAACCGTTAACTCCTGCTTGTGCTATCGAAAGGAGTTTTTTTAGAGTAGCAACCAACTTTGGCAGAGATTTCGCAATGGTTGCCAACCCTAATTTTTTCGTATGCACTCGTACTGTCCGATCAGAGATGTTTACTTCTGATTCTTTGTTAAGTTCTTGTGCCAAAACGATGCTGGAGGTTGATTTTCCAGTAACAGCATGTGCGGCAAACTGCTGAATGAACAATGTCTCGACTTCCGGGGACATCTGGTAATTCTTAATTTGTCCGCGCCGCTTGTTGATTAACCCAAAAACATCATCCATCTCAAGCTTTTTCCCAATCTCTCGGATGTGGGCGTTTGTACGCCCTAATGCCTTACTGACGTCGGTTGCGGAAAGGAGACCTGAGTTCAACAGGGAAAGTAAAAGAGCCTTGGCCTGAATACTATTTTCGTGCGCAATTTTTACGCCTGCCCCTCCTTCAACCGGATAGAATAGCTGCCCGTGCCGGAAGACTTCGCCTGGTAATGCTTCTCGATCAACTCGAAAACCTGAAAGAACATATTACCCACTATGAACATGAAATTCAGAACATCCTGGATAATCTTCCCGAGTCAAACTCGATCAAGAGTCTGCCTGCGTGGAAACGGAAAATTTGGCGCGGCTCCAGCTTTGCGTAAAGCTGGTCTTGCTGAAGTTTATAAAAATTCTTTGATATATTTTGTTTAAATATTATAGTATAAACCTTAATTCATCGGCAACGAATAAAACGAGAAATTCAATAGCCGGCTTAGAGTGAATCAACAGGTTGTAAAATAATTTATTGGCTTCTCATACATACAAATGGAGGGTTTTTGGATGAAATATCAGGTAGGTATGGTAGGAAGGGTGGTTGTAGCGAAATTTGAAGACAGGGAGGACGTTCTTGGTAACCTGAGCACCATAGTAAAAAAAGAAGGCATAAACGCTGCGGCATTTTATCTGGTAGGTGGAATGCGTGAAGGGAAAATTGTTGTGGGGCCTGAAAGAGACGAAATCCCACCTACGCCAGTATGGAAAAATCTGGGAGAGAGCCATGAGGTGGTGGGTTTCGGTACCATATTTTACCAGGGCAATGAACCAAAGGTACATTTCCATGGGGCATTTGGTAAAAAGGATATGGTAAAGGTCGGATGTCTTCGGGAAAATTCATCGACATTTCTGGTCCTCGAGGCGGTGATTATCGAACTCTCTGGAATCAA
>JANLHY010000318.1 GCA_024653795.1 Candidatus Brocadiaceae bacterium
CAGGTGTTTTTTGGCGCACTCACGCGTTATTTCGCGGACAGATTCGGCGCCCTCTCTGTGCCCCCGGAATCTTGCAAATCCCCTGCGTCTTGCCCATCGTCCATTTCCATCCATAATAATAGCGATATGCGAAGGTAAATGCCCCTTTTCACTCATACGAGACTCACAACCTGACCTCGATCAGGACCGACAGAAAGCATCTCTACTTTGACGCCTAAAATCTTTTCAAGCGTATCGATATAATTTCTCGCATGGAGAGGAATATCCTTCACATTGCGTATGCTGGAGGTATCCTTCTGCCAGCCCGGCACTTCTTCATATACCGGCTGGCATCCAGGCCGTGCCGCTAAATCCATGGGGAATACATCGTACACCTTATCGCCGAATTTATACCCAACGCATATTTTTATCGTTTTTTGTTCATCCAGCACATCCAGTTTTGTCAGGACAGCGCCATCCACACCGTTTATCATGATGGCATGCTTTACGGCAACTGCATCAAACCACCCGCAGCGCCTGGGCCTTCCCGTGGTAGCGCCATACTCGCCCCCTTTTTTCCTTAAAAATTCACCCAGGTCATCATTCAGTTCTGTAGGAAAAGGACCGCTGCCAACGCGGGTCGTGTAGGATTTCATTATACCAAGCACCTTATGAATCTGCCTGGGACTAATACCCACCCCAATCGCTGCGCCGCCGGCAGTAACAGACGACGAAGTAATAAAGGGATACGTGCCAAAATCCACGTCGAGCATCGATCCCTGAGCGCCTTCGAATAGTATCTTCTTTTTGGCTTTTATGGCCTCATCCATGAATACCACCGTGTTACACACGAAAGGCTTTATCTGCTCTGCATACCCACAGTACTCGTCATAAATATCCTTCCATGATAATTCGTCGGCGTTAAACAGACGCACAAATATCTTATTTTTTTCCTCTACGATTTTTTTAAGCCTCTGTTTGAAGTGCTCGGGATGGAAAAGGTCAGCTACCCGTATACCGCTGCGAGCCATTTTATCGGTATAGCACGGGCCGATCCCCCTGCGGGTCGTGCCGATCTTTTCATCACCTTTTTCAGATTCGGAAAGTTCGTCTAATTTCTTATGATAGGGAAATACAAGATGTGCCGTCTCGCTGATACGGAGGTTGTCTCCAACTTCAATATTTTTCTTTCTTAACTCATCGATTTCTTTCAGTAACAGGCGAGGATCGAGGACTACTCCGTTGCCGATGACGCAGTATTTGTTTTTTCTGAGGATTCCTGAAGGAATGAGATGTAATACAAATTTTTCATTGTTTACGACGACCGTATGGCCTGCATTACTACCCCCCTGGTATCTGACAATTATATCGAACGATTCAGTGAGAATATCAACAATCTTACCTTTGCCCTCGTCACCCCATTGCAAACCGACAAGGCAGGCATTCAAGCCCGTATTCGAATATTCCATAAAATTTGGCAAAACCTTCCGAATTCATTGAGAAATAAGCTGTTAGAAATTATAAAAAACGTGGTATTGAATGTCAAGGGAATACGGATTTACGGTTTGAAGCTCAGTTGGATTATGAGTTCGCACAACTGAACCAATCCTACTTTTGCTCATTTTGGAACGGAAAGGCGACGTTGTATGTCGTCGTAAGTATCGCTTAAAGAGGAAGGCGGCGCAGGAATATAAATTTTATTATCGCCTTTATGCAAAAGGGTGAGATCAACATTAAAAGTATTTGTCAAATAACCTGGAACTCCTCCATTGTGAGTAAGCCTCCAATCGCGGTTCCATTTACAGAAACCGAAGTCTCACCATTAACCCCAGCCACATCAAGTGTTAGAACAATCTTCTTATTCCAAGATGACAATCGAGTTATATCGTTATCTAAATAAATCTCGTCAGAGGTTACAAAAAGACCACCATTACTGTCTATATCATATCGGTTTGTGTAAAAGTAACTCTGCCAAACTAACTGAGGACAGGAATAAGATTTTCGGTTTTTCTTTGTCGCCAAAAATTTATATGGTTTACCTTTTTGCTTTTTAGCATAGGTAACTGCGTCTATACGATGAGATGAATTTTTAACATTTACTTCAAGAAGAGAAACTATTGTGACAGATTCTTTACTTATGCGATTTATAACATCAGCGGTTGACGTTTCTACAACTTTATTAACAGGTTTCCAAAGTGCTTCAATAACTGATTTGCTTTCTGTTTCAAGCATCGCATGCAGATGAAATATGGCACCACCAAAGGTACCACCTGTATCATTATTTAATATTATATCTCCAACCTTTGCCATATTAAATAGCTCTTCTAAAGTTCCTGACTGAGTTAGTTCTTTGCCCATTTCCACATTAAATTCTTGCGTTTCTTCTCCATAAGTTTTTGTTTTGTAAGGGTCGGGATGATTGATCGCCTTTTTGATTATTACCAAACAAAGGTGTGGAAAGTACAAAAAAAGACCCATCACCATCCCCAAAACCAACAAACCAAACTTTCTTCCTTGCATTATCATATAGTGTACCCCATTGGTAAAGAATGTGTGGAAAAACAAAAGGTTTTAAGCTATCCCTAATTTATCCATCTTATATCTCAATATTCTTCTTGTTGTTTTTAGGATCTGTGCAGCTCTGGTTTGCACGCCATTTGCTTTTTGAAGGGCTTTTTCTATAAGTTCTTTTTCTATGCGTGAAACTATTTCATCAAGTGATTCAGCATCCAATAATTCAATCAAACTGTTAGAATTGTATGAGGTACGACGATTGTTCCTACTTTTGATTTCCATAGGAAGGTGTTCTTCGAGAATGGCACTGCTATCTCCATATAGGGTAAGTATCCTTTCGATTACGTTTTTAAGTTCTCTTATATTTCCTGGCCAATCATAATTTTCAAACAATTCCATTACAGATGGTTGAATCTTTCTGATTTTCGAGCGAAGTTCCTCCTTAAACTTTTGAAAATAATGATTTATGAGGAAAGGGATGTCTTCTTTCCTGTTTCTTAAGGCAGGTACGTCTAATGGAATAACATTTATCCTGTAAAACAAATCTTCGCGGAATGTCCCTTTAGATATTGCGGTTTTTAGGACGATATTGGTACTTGCAATTAACCGAACATCGATACTGATTGTCTTAGTTCCACCGACGCGGACGTATTCGTATTCCTGCAAAACCCGTAAAAGTTTAGCTTGATTGGATAAACTTATTTCACTGATTTCATCCAAAAATATAGTGCCGCCATTTGCCAATTCAAAACGGCCAATTTTTTTGTCAGTTGCATTGGTAAATGCACCCTTTTCGTGTCCGAATAATTCACTTTCTAATAAATTATCAGGAAGATTAGGGCAACTCACGGCGACAAAGGGCTTGTTCCTCCTCGGGCTTTGTAAATGAATTGCCCTCGCAATAAGTTCCTTTCCCGTGCCGCTTTCACCCGTAATCAATACAGGAGGATCTCCTCTAGCCACTCTGATAATTGTATCAAATATCTGTCTCATGGCAGGGCTTTGTCCGACAATATTGTTAAATTCAAAATTCTTGTTTAATTCCGATCTGAGGTATGCCACCTCGTGCGCAAGTTCTCCAGAACGGAGTGTTTTGTCTATGACGAATTTAATTTCCTCGACATCAAATGGTTTGATGATGTAATCAGAAGCGCCTAATTTCATGGCTTCAATAGCTGTTTTCACTGCTTTTACGGCAGTGACCATTATGACCTCAACATCGTTGTCTATTTTTCTTATTTCACTTAAAACCTCCAGCCCGGACATGCCCGGTAACATAATATCGAGAATCACCAGATTAACACATTCATTACGAAGGATTTCCAACGCCTTTAAACCGTCAAGAGCAGTAAGGACTTTATAATTTTCTTTTAATATCATTCTAAACGATTCAAGGATGCTTAACTCATCATCAACTACTAAGATAGTCCTCATAGTATTTGACACCTCTCGTTAGTGGACGTATTCGATTAGGTATTGCCATATTTTCATTATTTAGTAAATAATCATTCTATAAACAACATGACCTAACAACAAATTATGAACAAATTTGTTTAATAGTGCAAATTTGTTTTTAAATATAACAACAGAAACCACAGATTACACAGATAAAAAATACCCGTTTATATAATCTGTGAAATCTGTGGTTTCAAACTCGTTTATCGGTCTGAGGCTTCGCCTCACTAGTAGGTTAATGATTTGTATTTATCATGTAAAAGTTTTGTTATAGCGCCTGGTACAAGCTTTCCTATAGCATGTCCATCAATCTTTAAAACGGGCATAATTTCCATAAGGGCGTTGGTAATAAAAACTTCGCTTGCCCCAAAAACCCTTTCCAGTCCGAAAAGCTCCTCTGAGGCATGAATACCGTTTTCCTTACACAACTCCAGGATGATCTTTCGTGTAATGCCCGGTAGTATGTTGGCTTTCGATGAGGGGGTAATAACGGTGTTCTTATCAATAATAAAAATATTACTGACAGCACATTCGGCAATATGGTTGTCTGTGTTCAGAATGAGTGCGTCATGGGCGCCCTTTTCGGCTGCCTCTCTTTTAATAAGGTAATTGGTCAAAAAGTTTAGTGTCTTGTGACATGAGATGGGGCAGGTAGCGCTCCTGCGGATACGAGAAATAATAAGTGACACCCCTGTTTTGTACAGTGCTGCCGGGTAGGCGGGAAGCGGCTTTGTATGGACAGCAAAGGTGGGAGTACATGTACCCGTGGGAATGAGTCCGTTAAATCCGAGTCCCCGAGACAATGTCATCCGGATATAGGCATCTTTTAAATTATTCCCGGTAAGGAGGTGTTCGATAATCTGTCGTATTTGCTGAGATGTATAATGAAAAGGAATATCAAAATATTGTGCGGAATTTGAGAGACGGGCAACATGATCTTCTAATCGAAAGGGGGTTTTACCGTAAGTTCTCAAAGTTTCAAATAATCCATCCCCATAAAGAAAGCCGCGATCCAGGGTACCTAAGAGTCCCTCTGTTTCCTTGATGATTTTGTCATTTAAGAAGATGAGATTGGACATGTTTGTAATGAATCGATAAGTGCCTTGGCTTTATGCATGGTCTCTTCATATTCCTCTTCTGCATTGGAGTCTGCCACAATGCCACTTCCAACCTGGAAGTACACCGTCTTGTCCTTCATGACGAAGGTGCGTATAGCAATGTTCAGGTCTGCATCGCCATTAAATCCGATATAACCTATAGCGCCCGTATAAACACTTCGCTGCGTGGGTTCAAGTTCATCAATAATCTGCATGGCACGGATCTTTGGCGCCCCGGTAATTGAACCGCCGGGAAATGTAGCCTTGAGTAAGTCCATTAAATCATACCGTTCGTGCAGATCCCCTTCAATGGTAGAAACCAGGTGATACACGGTTGG
>JANLHY010000356.1 GCA_024653795.1 Candidatus Brocadiaceae bacterium
GTCAGTTGCAATTTGTAGAAAATAAGGGAGCGTTAGCATGAAGAGGACACCTTTCATTATCTTATTATTCACTATAGCTATGATATTTGTCGGATATTATGCGTTGAAGGCAAATATACAAAACAAGAGATTTGCTATTATTCTTCAAGCAGGTAAAGAGACTCACGAAGGAATGGCTCGCGCTACGCATGCTTTACTATATGCCACAGAATTAAAAGGGAAAGGTTATGAGGTAGTTTTGATTTTCGACGGCGCAGGAACGGTGTGGGCAGAAGAGTTATCAAATCCTGATTCACAAAGTAAACTCTTACCAATGTATAATGCTCTAAAAAAGGCGGGAATTCATGAGATTGTATGTGATTTTTGCGCTCATGCTTTTGGGGTAAAGGAAGAGCTCCAGACCAGACAATGCCCCCTCTTATCGGAATATAATGGCCATCCGAGTATTGAAAAATGGGCGAGAAAAGGCTATCAACTTATCGTGTTGTGAAGTAATAAATAATTAAAAAGAGACCAAAAAACCTAATTCTGAAAGGAGAAATTTTAATGAAGGTCCTTGGGATCAGCGGCAGTCCGAGAGGTGGCAAAACAACGGAGGGGTTGGTGATGACCGTTTTGGATGCAACTGGCTTAGAAACGGAATTCATATCCTTACACGGCAAGAAAATTAGCGGTTGTATATGCTGTTTAGGTTGCGTGGAAGACAACCTCTGTAAAGTACAGGATGATTATCTTCTAATCATGCACAAAGTTATGGAGGCAGATGCAATTGTTATCGGTGCTGCCAATTATTTTGGCAGACTGAATGCCCTTGCACACGCCCTTCTTGAACGATTTTACTGCTTTAGACACGATAGTAACGGACACGGCGGCATGAAACTCTCCGGTAAATTGGGTGCAATTGCCTCTGTGGGCGGTGGTGGAAACTGGAAGATGCCGGGGAAGGATATTAAAATGAACGAGGTTGCAGGAGATGATATTAAAGGCTTTTTTGCATACAATGAGATTGAACTTGTTGGAACTGTAGAGGCACAGGGGCCTGTGGCATGTTTTACCTGTGGATACGGAGAAACTTGCAGCGTAAGCGGCATAAAGAAATTCTTTGGTAAGGATACCAAAATCACCCCAGACATTATACCGTGTTTAGAAAAGCAACCCGAAGTCATACAAAAGGCCAGGACACTTGGAAAGACCTTGGGAGGAAGATTAAAAAAATAAAATGGAACACAATGTAATTTTACAATCTGTAATTACCTGTCCAAATTGTGGA
>JANLHY010000361.1 GCA_024653795.1 Candidatus Brocadiaceae bacterium
ACCTTTTAAAATATCTACGAAGGTGTGAAATTCTTGTTCTTGATGTCCCTTGTTCTAAGACATCACCCATATACACTCAGTTGAACTAATGGTCATTCAGCCCTACGTTTCACAGCAGCCTCTTATCATAGAATGCTTAGAAATAATTCTTGACATAGCTGACATACGTGCTATTATAAGCACATTCGTAGCACAAAGTAATGGAGAATATTATGTCAAATTTAGTCAGATTTGGGGTCTCACTCGATAAGGAACTGCTCAGGAAATTCGATGTGCGGATAAAAGAGAAAAAATACACCAACCGCTCTGAGGCCATACGCGACCTGATCAGGGATGATCTGGTGAAAAAAGAATGGCAGGAAGGCAAAGAGGTCACCGGATCCATAACCATTGTCTATAATCACCATAAAAGGGAATTGACCAATCTCCTCATTGACATTCAGCACGACTATCATGACACCATCCTTTCCACCCAGCACATCCACCTGGATCATGACAATTGTCTTGAAATAATCGTGGTAAAAGGGAAACCAAAGGAAATAGAAGCATTATACGGAAAGCTAAAATCTGCAAAAGGGGTGAAACACGGAGGATTTTCTATGACGACAACAGGGGCAGAAATAATATAACCGTTAATATTTTTTTCTTTTAATGATAGCACGATTATGACATTAGTAATACCATAACAATATTTTGGATTTACGATTTCAGATTTACAATTTTAAATCGTTTGATTGAGCACTCATGACAAAATCCGAAATCATAATTCGCAAATCGCAATTTCTATACAGTAGCCAGAATATTCTTGTTAAAGACTATTCTCCTGACGTATTTTTTATTGAAAGGTTTATTGTGCATATCAGTGACGGGGTTCTTTCGCCCTATGTTGTTGGAATAGGATGGGCAATAGCGCTGCCAACATTAGCAATATCGGTTCGACTCTTACGAACTGAGCAAGTAGGGGCATACGGAGTGGTTGCGGCTGCATTCTTTGCTTGCTCGACAATCCATGTGCCTGTCGGCCCATTCAGCATGCACCTTGTACTCAGCGGTATTGCAGGACTTCTGCTTGGCTGGGGCGCTTTAACGGTGGTAACCGTAGGGCTTTTATTACAGGCATTGTTCATTGGTTTTGGAGGGCTGACCGTTTTGGGAGTCAATATTTCCATCATGGCCTTGCCTGGCGCTATAATGGGGGGGTGTGTTCGGACGTCAATGGATGAAACAGGCTTCTGTTAAAAAACGTCCGTGGATAGGTTCTCTTATCGGCGGCGGAACAATTCTGATTTCGGCTATTTTACTCTATGTAACGCTTTCTACGACGCATACGGCTTTTATTCCCCTTGCCAAACTGGTTTTTTTGGGACATATCCCCATTGCTATCGTAGAAGGTATCATCAGTTTTTGGCTGGTGCATTTTCTCCAAAAAGTGAAACCATCCATGCTCGGAGTTTTATCATGAGAACCATCTTTTTCTGTATTTTTTCTATCCTTTTTTTACTACCTTCAGTGACAAACGCACACGGACTCTATCTTTCCTCGAAAGAAGGAAGCTTGTATGCCAATTTCAGCGACCGTTCTCCGGCTGCTGGCGCTGTGGTTACTGTTGTGGACGAGGATGGTATTGCAATTGTCAGAGATACATTGAATGAAAAAGGAATGTGGGTTTTACCGAAAAATATAGAGGGTGAGCCGAAATTTGTTATTGTTAAGGCGCCAGGAGGCCACCTTACCCGGATTGCATGGCAGGATGTTTTGCACGAAACGTCAAAAGGTTTTTTTGATTACTTAAGTGTCCGTATTGCAATTGGGGTTATGGTGCTCGGCGGCGGTGGTTTTTTTATAAAACGCCTATTAACTCCGAAATCCAAAATCCGCAATCCACAATGAGTATGTCTCCCCCTTCAACACGGATTGGTACAATACTCATTTTATTAGTTCTGACAGGGCTTGGATTGCTCGACAATCTTTTTTGTCTTCTCCTGTGTTTATTGATTATCAGTTTGTTCGCCAGCCTTGTAGTGAGAAAGGTATTTGCAACTATATGGCGTTGTAAAGGGGTATTGATTTTTTTCATATTTACAGGCGCAACCTTGCTTTGGACAAATGAGGGGCGTTCTCTTGCCCCTGTCTTGATAACGAAGATGCTGGCAATGTGGTTGTGGGGCGTAATCTGGATTACATGGGTCGGATTCGAACGAATCTTGTTAACCCGTGAAAAATTAAGGGTGCCGTCAGTTTTGATCCATATAATTGCATTTACGGCGCGTTTTTTACCGACCTTGTCGGAACGGTTAAAGATGATGCTTGCCGCTCAGGCCTCCCGTGGGGCAAGAAAAGGTGTATTTTCTTTGCAACTACGCAACCTTGCCGGAGGGGTCGGTTGTTTACTGTTATCAAGTTTTGAGCAGGCTGAAAATGTAGAACGCGCCATGCAGTCGCGCGGGTTTAGCGGCATATTCCCTTTCCTTGTTGAAGATACGGTTGCAGTTCCTTGTGGCAGTTTGACTTTTCTATTTATCTTTATGTGTATCGTATGGTTTGGAGTAGTTTGCAATGTCCTGTGTTATCCGTGCTCAGAATTTATCTTTCAGGTATCTAAATGGTGGGCTGGCGCTGTCTGATCTGTCATTATCGGTTCACCAGCATGAAAAAGTGGGAGTGATTGGGCCAAGCGGGGCTGGTAAAACCACCTTTTTCTGGCATTTGAACGGCTTGCTAAAACCCAATGCGGGGCATGTAGAAGTGTTAGACCGTCCTCTTACGGAGCATAAGAATATCAATTGAAGTAAGACGTCACGTTGCGCTGACTTTTCAGCAGGTAAACGACCAGCTCTTTTGTTCTTCCGTGTGGGAAGAGATCTCCTTTGGGCCGAGGAATTTGGGCTGGTCAAAACAAAAGATCCACGAAACCGTTGAAAAATGGTTGGCATATTTTGAACTGGGTACGGTGAGCCATCGCCCCCCGCATCACTTGTCAGGAGGAGAGAAACGAAGGGTCGCATTAGCCGCTGCAATGGCTATGGAACCACAACTCTTGATCCTCGATGAGCCGGCAAACGATCTGGATCATCGGAATCGGCGTCGCTTGATTACGTATCTGAAAGCTTTGCAGACGGCCATAATGGTGGCTTCCCACGATTTGTATTTTATTTCTGAAGTTACAGAACGCTGTGTGCTTATGGACAACGGTAAAATTGTTGCTGATAGACCCACCAAAGAATTAGTCCATGATGAGGATACATTAAAAAATTATGAAATGGAGGCAATAAAAATGTAAAAATTTTTTTGATAGTAGTAGCACGAATAATTTTATAGTATTACTGGTGAATCTAAATAAACTTTCAGATCAAACATGAAGGAGGCTAATTTGATGTTCTGGAATTCCAAAGTTGAGATTCTTCGTCGTTTCACTCCTCAGAATGACAGCGTTTGTCATTCTGAGCAGAGCGAAGAATCTAATTTAATTCGTAAAAGTTGTTATAGCGCTTTGATAGTAATAAGTATTTTATTGTCTGTCCTTATCATGAACACAATAGCCTTTGCTCATCACGGAGGGGTTTCATCGGCTTTTGGACCGGGCGCGCCGATTGAGACTGCATCTCCATTAGCGCTTGGGAAGGGACGATATTTGATCTACGAAAAATTTGAATATGTCCCGTTTGAGCACAAGGAACATGCTGAGCCGGAAAATATTGACACCTTTACCTTTTTCAATACTGTTTTTGGCTATGGTGTAACCGATGCGCTTTCTTTTTATGGTATCCTTCCCTTTGCCAGTAAGGAACAAGACGGTCTGGGCACGTCGGACGGTTTTGGAGACCTCGGCTTGCTTGTCCAATATGGGTTTAAGCTGGGCGAAAGGGATGGGATTCGCGGCTTATATCACTTCGGCCCTGAAGACTCTTACGGCGCGGACTACAGCAGTGATGATTTAAAGATGTCTGTAATAGCAGGTCTTACCGTGCCAACGGGCACTATCTCAAACAGGGACGATGAAGGAAATAGGTTTGACATGGGAATGCAGCCTGGTTTTGCCGCACCGAGCTTTACTCTCGGTTTTGCTGCTTCGAAAATGATCATTCCTCATTTTACCTTAACAGGGGATACTTCGGATCTTACCTTTACAGAGACGAACGATGGGAAACCCGGCAATGAGGTTCGTTTCAATGCAGCAGGCGGATACGAAATCTTTGAAAAGACGAACGGTTTTCTCTCCAGGCTTGATATCATTGGAGAGTCCAATTTTCTTCATTTAACAAAGGACATGAATGAAGAGAGTGAAAAAGAAAACGGTTCCGGCGGGTCTATTCTTTATCTCTCTCCGGGTTTACGGGCCACGTTTGGCAAGCATGTGAGCGTTGGGGCTTTAATTAAGATTCCCACGTGGAAAGATCTGAATCACGAATCAGAACAGCAAGGTTCAGAGGGTTTAGAGGAGTATAGGGCGATAGTCACCTGTTCAGTTTCTTTTTAACGCATCAGTATTGGAATTTCCATTTACTTATGTGAGGCTGGGGTGGCATGGGGCTGTCTTGTAACCTCCAACAGTATGAAAACCGTTGGGGTTAAAGGCTATCCCGCCAGCCTACCGGATCGGGAGGAAACTGTCCCCCGCCAGCGGGGGACAAATGCGTCCAGGGGCTTCACCCCTGGCTATGTGCTTTCTGCCCTTCGGGTATAGATTATATTTAAGAGTTTTTATAAGGTGAAAGGAGTTAATCATGTTTAAGAATACCTATTTAAAAAAATGTGTTGTGTTTTTGTTAATTCTTTACATTTGTTTTACGTATAGCATTTCTGCCCATGAAGGGCACTCGCATGAAGCGGTAATTACCATAGGGAAAAAAACCCTTATTCATCTTCAATCAATCTTGTCAACCTACCAGGAGGTTTATACTCATTTAGTAAAGAAAGACTTGAATGGCATTACCGATTTAGCCCAAAAATTGTCAGATGCAGCCCGGCAAGCTGCTCAAACAGAGCCTGACGGCGCCGGTCGTCATATGATGCAGCACGTGCTTGCAGGCGCAGAAAGTCTGAAGAGAGCCAAAAGCACAAAGGAATCACAAGAAGCTTTTGCTTCAATTAGTGATGCCCTCTTGCCATTTTTTAAATCCTGGCCTAACCAGCTTAAACTGAATGAATTGAAGATGTGCCAGTGCAAAAATGATGGGCATTGCTGGCTTCAACCCCAGAACTGTTCTTCTGCTTGCCCCTATTCTGCTGACCAGGCAAAAATTTGTTCAGATATCGAAGAAATAAAGCAGTAGCTAAAGGTTTTGTCGTCATACTTACCGTAGTAATTACTATCTTGATTGCATAGGAATTTTCATTTTATTTATGCGGGTTACAGGGTGGCATAGATTATTCCATGTTCTCTTAAAACATCTTCGGCAGTAAGGTTGTCTTTATATTTTCCTGTAAAATTAACCACGAAGCACATAAAGAACACAAAGAAAAGCCTAATGAAAATTTATGGATAGAGTAATCTTAACCAATTCACTCCACAAACACCTACCTTCTTTGCGACCTTTGTGGCTTTGTGGTTATTTTAAAGACCCTTTACTTTGCGTCACCTGATTGCTCAGGGTTTGCCTTTATCGTGATTTTTTATTACTCTCCTTTTATAAGGAATAACCATCCATATATCAAATATCTCTTTGGGATGTCAAGAAAAAATTTAAAAAGCAGTACCTCGTCCATTGTTTTTATTCAACTCAAGAATCAGAGGGACTTCTCCACAGTCCGGAAATTTGTGGCATTTGACGCATTCAGACCATATCTTGTGGGGAAGGGTTTCCTTCTCTACTTTGCGGAATCCGCATTTCTCAAAGAATTCAGGCACATACGTAAGGACGAACATCTTTGCGATATGCAGCTTGCGCGCCTCCCGTATGCAAACCCTCACCAATTTCCTGCCGATTCCTTTTCGTTGAGTGGTTTCCAGCACAGCAACTGATTTTATCTCTGCAAGGTCTTTCCAAAAAATATGGAGCGCCGCACAACCAACCAGGGTATCCTCCTGAATAAACACAAAAAAATCCCTGATATTCTCGTACAATTCACTCAACGATCGCGGCAACATCACATTTTTAGCCGCAAAGTCATTGATGAGTTTGTATATCTTTTCTACGTCATCTATCGTTGCTTTTCGTAACATATCTTTAAATTAACCAAGCACATTATATTTTCTTACCCTGAAATCAACGCCTAATTCTTCGGCTATCTTTTTGCATTTCTCTGTATCTACATTGGGTGATTCTACAATGGAAACCTGTACGTTGGGTATAACTTGTTTTGCATCCTTAATAAACTGAATCAGGGCAGGATATGCCTTTTCCCCAAAAATGGGTTTGCATATCTCTTCGTATTTCTCGGCAGTCTCAGCATTCAAACTAATACAGATAGTATCAATCAATCCTTTTAATTCGGGAATAATGGATCTCCCATGGATCAGGTCTCCGTGTCCATTTGTATCCAGTCGGATACGCTTCCCCCTCGATTTCAAAAACTTCGCGACTGTTATTAACACATCTAATCGTTCTGTTGGCTCACCGTATCCACAAAAGACAACTTCATCGTATTTACCGGGGTCTCCAATAGCCTGTATTACTTCTTCTGCGGTTGGTTCTTTCTTTAATCCTAAATGATGACCTTTAACGATAGGATAGGTTTCTCTCATGCAAAAACCACACACATTCGAGCACCGATTGGTAAGATTTATATATAATGAATTTCGTATGACATAAGCAATCTTCCCTTCCGGTTCAGGCTCGCCAATACCAAACAGTTTATACGCATTAAAGGTGGTAATCCGTTTAATATCCTCTACGGATAAACCATAGATTTCGGCCAGCACAGGAATAATGTATGCCAGATAAGAAGGCTCATTGCGCTCGCCTCTCTTTGGCTGCGGAGACAAAAAAGGAGAATCCGTTTCTAAAAGAAGCCTTTCAACGGGAACCGATTTTGCAACTTCTCGTAAGTTTTGAGCATTAGAAAATGTGATCGTCCCTGCAAACGATATGTACAATCCCAATTCTATGCACTTCTCCGCAATTTCTCTTGTTCCGCTAAAACAATGCACAACGCCCCTGAGTGTGCCATTTTTGTATTCCTCCAATATTTTCAAGCAATCACTACTGGCATCGCGTGAGTGAATAATTACAGGCAGGTTGTGGACTTTAGCCAGGGCAAGATGTTTACGAAAAATACGCTGCTGGTCTTCCTGAGGACTGCGATTACGATAGTAGTCAAGCCCGGTTTCCCCGATCGCTATGACCTTCGACTCTTTAACCAGAGATTCAAGGGTCTTCCAGTCTTGTTCGGTAACTTTTGCGGCATCGTGGGGATGGACCCCAATGCTGGCATATACGTTATTAAATTGATGGGCTAAACCAACGCTTTTTTTACTAGCAGAAAGATTCGTACCCACATTTATAATACATCCCACATCAGCTTCTTTTGCGCGAATCAAGACGGAGTCCAGATCTGATTTATAATCTGGGAAATCCAGATGGGCATGGGTATCAATTATCATATTTATGCTTTATATCCTCGAAGGAATTGAATCGTTTTTAGTAAAGGCATTTTTAAAAAGTGTTATCACTGGATATTTTTTCATCGGTGTGTGAAAGACAGAAACCACATCAAATCGGAAATCTATGCCTTCTATCTTCTTTTCTGCAACATAATGCAAGGCAACCTTTGCTATTTGCCTCTTTTTGGCTTCTGTAACAGAGCGTTCCGGTGGGCCATAAGCATCGGAATGCCGCGTCTTAACCTCCACAAATGCGATAGTACCGTGATCGTAACAAACAATATCTATTTCCCCAAGTTTACACCGGTAATTTCGCTGCAGTATTTTATATCCATTCCCTTTCAGAAATTTTATGGCAAGTTGTTCTCCCCTGGTACCCACATCTTTTTTATAAGATGTCTCCTTAATCTTGTGTTTAAACAAATCTAGTATTGAAGTAACATACTTAACACAAAATAAATGCAAGTTTTTTACCCAAAAAGAGAGGGATAATTTTGTTGCAACTCGCTATAGTATTACTTTGTAAAAACTTCTTTTTTTTGTAAGTTTTTGTTCATTAAAAACCACTAAACCTGTACTGAGCTTGTCGAAGTATCCGAAGCACTAAAAGAAAATGGTTATACGGTTAAATGGCAGATTGTCTTTCAACCATTTAACCATTCAGCCATATAACCATTTTCTTTCAGTACAGGTTTAGTGGTTTTTAATGAACAAAAACTTACAAAAAAAAGAAGTTTTTACAAAGTAATACTATAAAGCAATAATACCAACTCTTATCAATGACTACAACAACGCACTTTGTTCAGATTTCCACAAACAGGTCGCCCCTCTGGTGTTTATCGGTTTATTGTCTTTCTTCTACAAACAGACCGCCCCTCATGGGGCTACAGGGTTATTTTCTTTTGTTTTTCCTGGGTTTTTTTCAAAAAACTAAATTGTTACGAGAATCGTATTCGGCTTGATTAAGGCGGTATGGGTAATCTTTTCTTGCAATTGAAAAACAGTGAATTTGCACGAACATACATGGGATTTGCTGCCATTTAGATTGTTTTATTTTAACAGAAGAGTAGAAGAGTAGGGTGGATTAAGCGGAGCGAATCCACCAACCCAAAGGTAATTCTATTCCAAATTCATGCCAATTGAGAAATACCGTTTGATCAGCTTCCAGCGCGTTGAAAAATTATCATCGTCGGGAGGTAAGCGCCAGATGCAATGAATGTGATCGGGTAGAATGACCACAGCATCCATAATAAAGGGATATTTCGTCATTACATGGTGAAAGGAAAGCCTTAGTCGCTTAAGATTATCAGGTTGAATGAGAATCTTTTTGCGGTTGTATGTTACGACCGTAAAGAAATACCCGCCCTGTTGCCGATAAAGCCTGCGGTATTCGCTCATGACTAGCCTTTTATGCAATGGTAAATTCGCATTATCGGTCTTAATAGACTCTACAAAAGGCAGGGTGGATTAAGGCGATGGTTTTTGCGCTGAGTCCACCAACAACATCTCCAAGATGGTGGATTCGCTTTCGCTTAATCCACCTTACATAACTCTTATCATGACTACAATAACGTACTTTAATTTGCCACAATTCCTTTCTGTCTAATCTTTTTTATAAACCCGTTGATTTTTTAGTGTTAATTTTATATTGTACTCAAAACCGCATTTCTTCTTTGTGTATATTCACTCTATATAAAGTTTGCGAGTCCTTACGGGAGAAAAGATTTAATATGAAAACAAAGATTGTATGTACTATCGGCCCTGCATGCAGCACTCCGGCTATTATAGAAAAAATGGCAAACGCAGGTATGGATGTTGCCAGATTGAATTTCTCCCATGGGAATTTGTCTGAACACAAAGAACGCATTGAAACAATACGAAATATTTCTCAGCAATTAAATAAACCTATCGCCATTATACAGGATTTATCTGGTCCAAAGATACGGATAGGCACACTGGACAAGGAATCCATTACCTTAAGACCAAACGATACCTTTATATTGACTGCCACGGCGGTAAAGGGTGATGAAAAAATGGTATCTATTACTTACAAACAACTACCAGAAAATGTATTTGCCGGCGATACCATTCTGTTGAGTGACGGAGAGATTGAACTGAAAGTAATAAAGAAAGACAACGATAACATTTACTGCCAGGTAATCATTGGCGGCGTCTTGACCCCGCATAAAGGGATTAATATCCCCACACGAAGCCTCTCCATATCTCCTCTCACAGAAAAGGACAAAAAAGACCTGGAATTTGGCATTGAACAGGATGTTGATTATATAGCGCTGTCTTTTGTAAAAAGGGCAGAGGATATAATTGAGTTGCGCAAATTGATTCAACAGAAGGGCAAGGATATCCCAATTATTGCAAAGATAGAAAAACACGAGGCCGTTGACCACCTT
>JANLHY010000372.1 GCA_024653795.1 Candidatus Brocadiaceae bacterium
TACGACCAGAACTTTTTTTCTCCAGACATACTGACCCTGTGTTTACTGTTTACATCTTCTCCACTCCCGTCCATCCCTTGCCATCAGGTCGTCTGCTTCTTGCGGTCCCCAGGTACCGGCCTCGTAGTTAGGAAATTTTCTATACGGTAATGCCTGCCACACGTCTTGTATTGTTGATACTACATTCCAACTGGTTTCGACCATGTCAGCACGTTGAAATAGAGTTGCGTCTCCTACCATACAGTCGTATAGTAACCTCTCGTGACCTGTACTCGGAGTACTGCCAAAATAATCCTCATATTTAAATTCCATATCAACCGTCCCCAGTCGTACGAGTGGTCCAGGAATTTTGGCGCCGAAGTTTAACGAGATGCCCTCATCAGGCTGGATATGAAGCACTAATAGGTTAGGTTTCAGATGTTCGACAGAGGTTTTACGGAATAAGACAAAGGGGGGGCTCTTGAATTGAATGGCAATCTCGGTAACGCGGCAGGGAAGCCGTTTCCCCGTCCTCAGGTAAAATGGCACATTCGCCCATCTCCAATTATCAATGTACAACTTCAGCGCTACAAAGGTCTCTGTATTAGAGTCGGCTGGAACGCTTGGTTCTGACCGGTAAGCAGGCACTTGCTGATCACCGGCAGCGCCTTCGCTATATTGTCCTCTCGCTGTTGACCTGAGAACTTCCTCATGAGACAGGGTTTGAATTGCCCGCAAAATCTTGACCTGTTCATCCCGCACAGCATCAGCATCAAAAGAAATCGGCGGTTCCATTGCTGTTAGAGTAACCAACTGAAAAATATGGTTTGGCACCATGTCCCGCAATGCCCCTGCTTTGTCGTAATAGCCGCCGCGTTGCCCCACGCCAATATCCTCAGCAACCGTTATTTGCACATGATCGATGTATCGCCGATTCCAGATGGGTTCGAAGATACCGTTTGCAAAGCGAAAGATCATGATATTTTGCACAGTTTCCTTGCCAAGGTAATGATCGATGCGATAAATCTGGCTCTCACTCAATACTTTCCTGATTTCATGGTTAAGGGCATGAGCGGATTCAAAATCACGCCCGAAGGGTTTCTCAATAATGACCCGCCTCCAGTGGCCATTTTCCTCACGTGAAAGTCCTGCTGCGCCAATTTGCTGAATAATTTGTGAAAACAAATCAGGTTCTGTAGCAAGGTAGTAAAGATAGTTCCCCTGTGTGCCGTATTTTTTGTCTGCTTCTGTTAACTGATTTTGAAGTCGTTGGTATGCGTTTTGGTCCTGCACGTCACCCGATACGTAATAGAGCCGTTGGATAAACCACTTCCACAGGTCTGGATCAACCAAACCTGTAGCAAACTCTTTTATATCCTGACTACACTTATCGCGAAATTCTTCGTGGCTCATCCCGCGGCGGCCAAATCCAACAACGGCAAACGCCTTAGATAATAAGCGCTCTTTTGCCAGGTTGTAAAGCGCAGGGATGAGCTTGCGTTTTGCCAGGTCACCGGACGCTCCAAATATTACCATGATGCAGGGATCACCGATATGCCCCAATGGTTCACTGTTTCTGCGCTTTTCACCAGCACCGTCCATTCGTATGTCCTCCTCTACGATTTCTCTTGATTAATTGGAAATCTCATCTTTACCATACTGAATAATAACAACCGAACGTAATAGTTCTGCTATCTTAGACAGGATAAACAGGATTAACATGATAATTTTTTCATCCTGATTATCCTGTCAATCCTGTCAAAATTTATTTATATCCTGTTATCTTGTCAAATCTTTTTCCTCCGGTGAACTATTACAACAAATGCTACCCTTCCTGCTTCCGTTCAGTATGGCCGCCAAATTTTTGCCGCATAGCCGATAACAACTTTTCAGCATACGTGTTCCCCTGGCGTGAGCGGAAACGCGCAAATAGTGACGCTGAGAGCACATCAACCGGCACTGCTTCTTCAATAGCCGCCATAATTGACCAGC
The DNA here is from genome assembly GCA_024653795.1 of Candidatus Brocadiaceae bacterium. Lineage (GTDB taxonomy): Bacteria > Planctomycetota > Brocadiia > Brocadiales > Brocadiaceae > Wunengus. The sequence continues at coordinate 1,972 of JANLHY010000372.1, forward strand.
GACCTTCGCCGGAATCCTGCACATACCCGGAGTAATTTGATAAGGTTGGGTTCTCAAAGAGAGCTATTGCCGTAAGATCGAGAAGCCACGACCCGATAACGCTCCCGCGACGCCAAACCTCAGCTATGTCGGCAACTTTGAAATCGTAGCGATGTCCTTCGCGTAAATCGTTGGCGTTGGCATTTCGTAAAATATCGAAACCCTCCGCGTATGCCTGCATCAATCCGTATTCAATGCCATTATGGATCATCTTCACGAAATGCCCGGCGCCATTTGGACCGCAGTGAAGATAACCATACTCCGCGGTGCAATCCGTGTTCTCACGTCCTGGGGTACGTGATATTCCTCCATGCCCTGGCGCAAGGGTCTTGAAAACAGGCGTCAGATGCTTGACGACATCAGATTCTCCGCCAATCATGAGACAATAGCCCCGCTCTAGTCCCCAGACACCACCGCTTGTGCCTGCATCAACATAGTGAATACCCTTTCCCTTCAAAACTTTTGCACGACGCACGTCGTCTTTGTAATAGGAGTTGCCTCCATCAATGATGATATCGCCTGTTTCCATGCGTTCGGCCAACGCCAATACCGTCTGTTCGGCCGGATCACCCGCCGGGACCATGACCCATGCCGCACGTGGTTTGCTTAATTTGTTAACAAAGTCATCCAGGGATGTCGCTCCGATAGCCCCCTCACCGGCCAATAGCCTCACATTGTCGGGATTCCGGGTGAACACAACGCACTGATGTCCGCCTCGCATCAAGCGCCGTACCATGTTCGCTCCCATTCTTCCCAAACCAATCATACCCAATTGCATACTCTTTCTCCTTTCATACTTGTTGTCTGATGTCCATAACGCATCTCCAATATGCGGATCTTTTCCAACCTTCTACTGTGGCGCTCTGCACCGTCAAATTTAGCCTCCACAAATGCCCGAACAAGTTCTTTGGCCAGTTCAAGCCCAACCACACACGCCCCCAACACCAGAATATTCATATCATCATGTTCTACCCCCTGGTGAGCCGAGTATGTATCGTGACAAAGCCCTGCGCGAATACCGGGCAATTTGGTTGCCGCAACTGAGGCGCCAACACCACTACAACAAATTAGAATTCCACGGTCTGCCTGATTCTTTAGGAGAAACAGCCCCACTGCTTCAGCAAAATCCGGGTAATCGACAGTCTCCGTACTAAATGTACCCACATCCACGACCTGAAATCCCATCTCTCGAAGAAAAGTGGTCAGATACCCTTTCAATTCGAATCCAGCATGATCTGCACCAATAGCAATCCGCATATTTACCTCCGTGTCAACTGCATGCGGCTCCCGCAAGCTCGACAATCATTTTCATAACAGTTCACCCCCACCTAAACCTCCCCCCTCCCCCAGTCTTACTGTTGGACAATTTTTTGCTGGACAAAATGGCTTTGGAATGTTGCCCATGTCGAAACTGGAACATGTAATTCCTGCCACTACATCCAGATTGTTGGGTTTCGCTGAGACTCAACCCAACCTTATATGTTATGGTGTATCAGGGCTAAAGCCCGGTTCGGTTCGTCTCTTAATCCCCAGCCTGAAGGCTGGGGTTATTCTCCGGTCGTCAGCCTGCGAGACAGAGTTATAACTCCGCCATTTATGGCGGAGATTATATCCACAATATCCATGCGGCTTTAGCCATGACTTCCATAAATTAGCCCTTCGGCGACTATTTCTATATTGCATGTAGTGGCAATTCATGAATTGCCACTACAAGATTGAAATTCCTATACATAAATTGTAGGTGGCTATTGATTTAACTCACCAAAGGTAATGGTTTCACAATAGAAATAAGAAAAATAGCCCAAACCCACAGGCTTTTTGCGCCATGACGGTATTTTATAGGGCTTGGTGAGTTAAATCAATAACCACCTAATGTTTTGATTATAGCTGATTTTGTTCAGCAAAAAATTGTCCAACAGTAAGCCCCCAGTGGAAGGGTTAGGGGCATACGTGTTAAGTTAAGGAATCTATAATTACCCTTAATCCCTTGTTCGTGTTAATTCCACATTGTCCCCCGCTGGCGGGGGTGCGGGGGTGGACTGGACATCTCCAGTGCGCCTCTCCCCCTTCTATATATTTATTTATCACCGTTTATATTCTGCAACTCTTCATCTTCTGTCTAGCGCTCGGAGAGTAATAGTCCGTCGTATTGGTCCTCAAATTTCCACCCCCTGCCCCCGCCAGCGGGGAACAGTCGCCACCCGTATCCCCCTCCCCCTTTCTCCCCCTCTGGAGGGGGACAGGGGGTGGAAACTAAGCAGGCACGGACAAACAGCGTTTGTCCATGCCACCCCAAAAACCGCTTAACTTAACACGTATGGGGTTAGGGGAGGTGGTGAACTGTTACTCATTTACTCATTTTCAAACCCATACACATGCTCAAAATAGGCTCGCAGTATCTCTGCCACGCTCCATGCCTGCGAGATGCATCCGCGCGGCGTATGGGGCGGGTCGCCATCAAATATTTCAGATACAGTTCCTAATCCAGCATCAAACAGGTGTTCATAAAATGGCACAAAAAGTCCTTTTATATATTTCGGGGTATCCTTATGACCTGCGTATGCCCTGACATAGGCCGAAATATACGGGCCTATCAACCACGCCCACACCGTACCCTGATGATATGCCTTATCTCTTTCGTAAATATTCCCGCGATAACAACCAATATAGTCTCTGTCCTTTGGTGAAAGACTTCGCAAGCCGTATGGCGTCAACAGATGCTCTTTCACTATCTCAACCACGTTCCTCTGCCTCTTTTTTGACAGCATCGTATAAGGCAGACTCACGGCAAACACTTGATTGGGGCGAATCGCCGTATTCTTTGTTTCACCGTTAATAAAGTCATATAGATACTGCCCTTCATCAAACCAAAAGGCATCATTAAATGACTTGCTTACGTTCTCTGCTAAAATAGTATAGTCTTTGCTCTCATTGCTTAAATCCATTTCGCGTGCGAGAAATGACATGATTTTTAATGCATTATACCATAACGCATTAATTTCCACAGCCTTTCCTATGCGCGGCGTTACCACCCAGTCGCCCACCTTCGCATCCATCCACGTCAACTGCACGCCCGCAACGCCAGCATAAATTAACCCATCTGAATCCATATGGATGTTGTATCTCGTCCCCTTCTTATAATATTCAATAATCTCTTTTAATACACCGTATAAATCCTTACGAATAGTCTTGAAATCCTTTGCAAAGCGGAGATATTGGTACACTGCCTGAATATACCACAGCGATGCATCAACGGTATTGTATTCAGGTGTCTCGCCATAATCAGGAAACCGATTGGGTATCATTCCTTTACTTATATACTGTGCAAACGAAAGTAATATTTCCAGTGCATCTTCGAATTTGCCCTGGACGAGGGTAAGTCCGGGCAGCGAAATCATGGTATCCCGTCCCCAGTCCCCAAACCAGTGATACCCTGCAATTATACTCTTTTTATCACTTTCTCGTTTAACAATAAAACTGTCTGAGACGGACAGTAAAGATTCACATAATTGTAACAGTTTATCCCCCCCCTCCCTCCAACACCCTCCCACCCTTTTGCTGGTTCGATCTTGTAGCTTGAACCAAAACGTTTTGGTTCAGGCTACAAGCCTGAACCAGCATGGGAAATGGTTATATGGCTGAATGGTTAAATGGTTGAAAGCCAATCTGCCATTTAGCCATTTAACCATACAGCCATTTAACCGTATAACCATTTTCTTTTTAGCCATTCAGCACCGAGTAACTCTTTTTGGTTGCGGCTA
>JANLHY010000375.1 GCA_024653795.1 Candidatus Brocadiaceae bacterium
TAAGGGATTGACAATAAATAATCTGAACTTGTAGAGACGACCCGACGGGTCGTCTGTACTTGTCCGACACTTTGAAGATCAGGCACTTCGACAGGCTCAGTACAGGCACTGGCAGGGCTAAAGCCCAATTCAGACTTCGTCGTGAGCTCAGTCGAATGATAAGACCGTCACTAACCCCAGCCTTAAGGCTGGGGTTAGTGGGTACACGTCTTACCGGGGCTTTAGCCCATAAGCGCTAAGTTGTTTTTGATATTTTTTACATGGAGTCGAATATCGAATATCGCCTCCCCCTGTCCCCCTCCAAGAGGGGGAGAAAGGGGGAGGATGAATGTCGAAGGATAAGAGAATATTTGATCTTGAAGAACGCTTAGTAGATTTTGCCGTAAGAATTATTCGTACAGCGGAATCCTTGCCAAAAACAAGGGCGGGAAATCACATTGCCTGGCAACTTATTCGCGCGGTACGTCACCCGCTCCCAATTATGGTGAAGCTCAAAGTGCAGAATCTCGTTCTGACTTTATACACAAGATGAAAGTCTGCCTTAAGGAGTTGCGTGAAACAAGGATATGGTTATTGATGATTGTAAAAGCCAATCTCATAAAGCCGACGTCAAAGCTTTAACCCCTGATTCATGAGAATAATGAGCTTATTTCTATTTTTGTAACAAGCGTAAAAACCGCGAAACAAAAGGAGGATAAGAAAACTTCATAACTTGTCCTCATAAAAATGGGGATTCGAAATTCCTTGTTCGATACTTGTCCTCGTGAAAACGGGGATTGGTTATTCATTACACGGTTAAATTAATCCGTAATTTTAACTTAGCGCTTATGGGATAAACCACCCGCGCTACGCTTTCTCTCGTTCCCAAGCTGGAGCTTGGGAACGAGCGGCATGGGGAGACGCATGCGATGCGTCTCTACAAAAACTTTGAAATTCCTATACATCAAGGAGCGCTTATGATAAGACAAATCGGGTTGGTTATATTGTCGATAGCAGTGTTATGTGCAGGATGTAAGACGATCTCCAGGAGTACGATAAATGTAAACTTAGATTCATCTGACCGCAGTGTAAAGACACTGGCTGTCATGCGCTTTGACGACAAGCTTATCCAGAATGAAGCAGTAAAGGGATTAATAATGAAGACAATAAGCAATCCTGATGCAAGGGAAATGCTTGCGGATATGATGACCGATGAGTTACGCAGATGGGGGAAATACCGCATTTTGAGCCGTTCTGAGGTCAAAAGTAAAATGAAGGCTGGAGATATTAAGGAAGAAGAACTAGTCAAATTGAAAGATTACGCTGCATTAGGCAAGATATTGAATGTGGATGCTGTGGTCATCGGTAAAATATACAAGTTTGGATTATCAAACATGACAGTCTATCAACGAGGGAACGTGTCTTTTACCGCGGAATGTATTGATACGAGAAAAGGTAAGGTTCTATGGTCTATGGAAACGAATGAGAGCGCACCATACAAGGATGAAGTCGATTTGGCAATTAAGGTTGTCAAAGAAGCAGTCGAAAAACTTAAAAAAGAGATAGAATAATCGAGAAGAGACGCATTGCATTGTGTCCCTATAAGAGATAACTATTCATTTGTTTTTTCCTCTTAAATATAGCTTTTGAAATTATCAAATTTTATCAAAACTTAGCTGGATTCATCGTCTTCCAGTCAAAAATTCCTAGCAAAACCTGTCTATTTCATACTTTCAAACCGCATTGTTATCTCACTTAAAAGCCTTTCTTTGTTAAACGGTTTTTCTAAAAATGAGACGTTTCCTAATGCCTGGAAACATCGATACGTCTTTTCGTCCAATGCAGACGCCATAATAACAGGCACTTCTTTATAACGGCTATCCCTCCTCAGTAAGGCAAAAAATCTATCTCCTGTCACCCCGTCCATTAAAATATCTAATATTACAAGATTGTATATTTTTTCTTTTATCTTTTTCTGACCCTCTTCTGCATTTGAAACAATAGTAACCGTGAATGGTTCTCCTTCCAGCATGTCCTTATAAAATTCCTGCATCTCCAGGTCATCTTCTACAATTAACAAATCCTTCATTTTCTCTCGCTCCCATGAAAAGATTATTTTCTTTATTATCCACAATCATTGGCAAGGTAAATTTAAACCGCGACCCTTTCCCTCTCCCTTCGGATTCTACCCAAATCCTGCCTTTGTGTTTTTGCACGATATTCTTGCAGATGGCAAGGCCGATTCCCGATCCAAACGCCGAAGGTGTTTCCTTATAGAACTTTTCAAATACCCGTTCTCGTGTTTTCTCGTCTAATCCCTTGCCTGTGTCTTCCACCGTTACTTCTACAACATCTGGAAGTACATTGGCCGATATGATGATTTTCCCATGTTCCGTAAACTTTACAGCATTGTTTACCAGGTGATTTATCAAATGGTATATCATATCCCGATCTGCCTTAATAATGGGGATACAGGAAGGTAGTTGGTACGTGAGGACAATTGTTTTTGTACTGGCTGAATCCTTTTGTTCATAAACAATCTGTTTGACTAGATCGGCAATTGAAATATCAGATAGTTTTAATGGTTCCACTCCCGACTCTAACTTGGATATATCGAGGATATTTTTTATGGAGTTTTTTAATCGGTTGACATTGTTCCTGAGGATTTCGTGTATTTGAGAGCCTCTTCCCAACGATACTTTATCCCCTAACGTGATAGAACGTTCGAACATATCAATAGCCATTTCTATTTTAGCAACAGGCGTCTTCAGTTCATGGGTAATGTCACGGACCAGATTGTCCTTTAATTCATCCAATTTTTTCCTTTCGGTAATGTCGCGACAGAATCCCTCGATGCCAATGATGTCGTTATTCTGCTTCATAGGAAGCATTTCAAGGGACAACCATACAACATGACCTTGCTTATGTATAACCCGAAACTCAATGTCCATTAGACTATTGTTCTGCCCATTTAGTATTTGTAAAATCTCACGCTGCATACTCTCTTGATCTTCTTCGGGACATAGGGAGAGTCCATAGCCACGATTTTCATAAAATTGATTTGCAGGGTAGCCTATGATCTTTTCTACAGAAGGACTCATCAGGAGAAATTCTCCCTCTTTTGTACATTCAAAGATAATATCCGGCGAACTCTCAATGACTGTTCTGTATTTTTCTTCAGCCTCTCTAATTCTGTTAAACAGCCGTGTATTCTCAATTGCCATGGCTAATTGAGGGGCGATTTGCGAAAAAAATGTGATATGTTTTATTGAGTAATAGTCCTTTCGTTTGCTCCCGAAATTTACACTGCCGATTACGCGTCCTTTATGCTCAAGTGGGTACCCCAATCTTGAATGAATTCCCTCTTTATATAATACGGAATCCGTCAGAAATCGACCTTTGGACGTATCTTCCACTATCACAGGCTGACGGAATTGAACCACCCTTTTCATCAAGCTTCCTTCCATGGGATACTGGACGCCTTCTTTTAGTTCTGTATATGCATAATCCTTTGACAGCACGAAGGTCTCGTACAAGTTATTATCTTCGGTAATGAGAGTAACACTCAGCCGATCGAAATCAATCACTTTCAAAAGTTCATTACTCATCGTCTGGTAAACTTCCCGTATATCCAGACTCGAAAAGATAATCCGGTTGATATTGAGAATAATCTCTTTTTTATTAGTAAACATGGAACTATCGAGACAAATCTTTGATTAATGAAAAAAACGTGAAACCACAGATTTCGCAGATTACACAGATAAATGAAAATCTGAAAAATTTGCGGTTGTTCTTAAAATTAATTTGTGAAGATAAACTATAGAAATAACTATCCATGCTATTTCACGAGTTCCTGTAATGCCCTATCGTAAGCCTGATATGCTTTCTGGCCAAAGAGAACAAAACGTACCAGTTCGACGTCGGTGTGGGTTTTTAAGTAATTTATTGCTGTTTTTAAGGCTACTGTAGCTGCGTCGTCAAGTGGATACCCGTAAGCACCGGTACTAATGGACGGGAAAGCAACACGCTTGAGTTTGAATTGAGAGGCAAGACTGAGGCTGTTTTTATAGGCATTGGCTAACAGTTCCGCCTCACGCTTTTTACCGCCGGAATAAACAGGACCTACCGTATGAATTACGTATTTCGCTTTTAAATTTCCACCTGTAGTAATTCGTGCCTCACCTGTTGGACATCCACCCAACTTCCTGCATTCCTCCAATATCTTTGTACCTCCTGCCCGATGGATTGCCCCATCCACGCCGCCACCTCCCAGAAGACTGGAATTTGCCGCATTGACAATGGCATCCGTCTCCTGCTCTGTAATATCACCTTCAATAAGCTCTAGAATTGATTTGTTAATAGTAACTTTTACCATAATTTAAATACTTTATATGCGATTTATCTTCACAAATGAGTAAAGTTTTTAAAAATAACAGAAGAAAACAAAGGTGAGGTAAGAGTTAAGATGTAAGAATATCATTCTCCTACTTCCTACTTCCTACCTCTTACCTCTTACCTCTTACATCGTACCTCCTGCCTCATCTGAGAAATCTACGCTTTCACGTGTGTTTTATCAGTTTGAGGCTTCGCCTCGCTAGTGGTTATTGGAATTTATTTGAATGTAATTGTCAAGCATAAAAACCTTGAAATATTAAAAGGCTTGTGAAATAATCTGATTTGTTTATTTTTATAGTATTGATACGAAAATACCCCTCACCCAGACCTCCTCCCGCAAGGGTCGAGGGGACTTTCCCTCCCTCGATGGGACTTCGTCGTGAGCTCAGTCGAACGAGGGATTAAGGGAGGGTGAAATAGAGGGATTAAAAACTTATGGACGTTAGAGAGGCTATTCATAAACGGCGCAGTATCAGAAGATTCAAACCAGACCCTGTATCTGATGAGTTGATACAACAACTTTTGGAAAGTGCACGGCTTGCCCCATCGGGTTCCAACACCCAGCCGTGGAGGTTTATCGTGGTAAAAGATGCAGAATCAAGACAGAAACTGCAGGCTGCTTCCTATAATCAGCGTCATGTTGGACAAGCGCCCGTGATTATTGCCTGTTGTGCCGACATAAAGGCATTTGGTGAATTTCCGGAACGGATCGATGAGCTCATCGCTGCCGGCGCCCTCCCAGCGAAGACACGGGAGGTCTTTGTCCCATCGTTAAAAAAGGGTGGAATGAGCGCTGATATTAAATGGCATCTGCTGATCGCTGCCACAGGGAATACGGATATTGCCATTGAGCATATGGTCCTTCATGCCGTGGAGCTGGGATTGGGAACGTGTTGGGTACGATGGTTTGATGATAACAAGGTTAAAGAAATACTCGAAATTCCAAAGAACATAGAGATTATAGCATTACTTCCCATAGGCTATCCTGCCGAAGAACCTCCCCAAAGGCCAAGATTCGATCTTGATAAGATTGTTTATTATGAAAAATACGGGGCTTCTTGATATGTTTTTATGATTAGGTACGACATAAGTACGACTTAAAACCAGGGGATGGGGGAGCGGTTTCTGGTAAAATTGAGTTTTATTGTCATATAGGTCATAAACACACATAGGGTTTAAAAATCCGTATGCTGGCTAAGTGATACTTAGTGTCAGGGTGTTTAGAATTGACATGACACGGGCAAAGTAGTAGGATGATTCCAAGCGCTCTGTAGTGTGTTACGGACATTGCAGAAAGAATATATGTTGTGGGTGGAAACACCCATTATAAGGCTAATTGTGGAAGCCGTAACCTTCCGCAGTTAGCCTTTTTTATTGGAGAAAAGAGAATATGCAAACAACATTAAGGAAACTGGTTAAAAAAACAGTAGATAAAAAAGTCGGTGACATGACAGTTGGAGAGCTTAAGAAGCTTATAAAGGATGTTGTTCAGGAAGTTATTGATCCTGATTATGGGCTTGAGTTAAGACCAGAGGCTGAAAAGGAGATACAGGAATCAATGAAGTCAAAAGAAAGGATTCCGGTCGAGGACGTAGCAAAAGAGCTAGGATTAAAATGGTAATACACAAGCTTGCCTTTAGCAATCAGGGTAAAAAGCATTTACAATCTTTAGATAAAACTACAGGGCAAAGGATTTTTGATAAACTCAAATGGCTTATAGAGAATGTTGACAGTGTAGAACATTTACAGCTTAAAGGTAAGTATTCTGGACTTTATAAGCTAAAGGTTGGGGCTTATAGAGTGGTTTATGAAATAGACCACGAGAAGAAGATTATTACCGTCCATAAGGTAGGACATAGGCGGGATATTTATAAATAGTCAAGGAAGCACAGGTATTACCAGACCTTCATAATCTTGTCCTCGTGAAAACGGGGATCCGTTTTATTTGCCTCTCATTTTTGGCGGTTTGAAATACGAAGGTTTGATCCCTGACGACCTTGTTAAGAAAGGAGATTCAATTTGGTTAAACATAAATTAAAAATAACAGCCATTATTTTCCTCCTACTTTTAATTCCTTCAATTGTCTTTGCTGAGTATTTGGGTTCAAAGAACTCAAACAAATATCATTATCCAAATTGTGTATGGGCACAAAAAATAAACCCTAAAAATTTAATCAAATTTGATAATCCTGAAGATGCTATAAAAGCTGGTTATGTACCTTGTAAAGTTTGTCGCCCTCCCGCATCTTCTAAATGAGACTTTATAAAAGAAATTATAGTATATGGTGATGAAATACAAATCTACTTTACTACTGTTTTGCTTTTTCAACGCTGAGTCAATAATTAAGTATGGTGTTCCCTGAATTCTCTATTAATCCCCTTTGTGTATTCTTTGTATCTCTTCATAAGCTCTTGCTTCCCCCAGTTCCCCCGCCTTGCTTAAATCCTCTAATGCGCCCCATTTATCTTTTAACATTTCTTTAACACCCCCTCGAAAGAGGTAAGCCTCTGCGTATTTAGGATTAAGCTCTATTGCTTTGCTGTAATCCTGTATAGCTCCTGTATAGTCCTGTAAATCATATTTAACACTCCCACGCCCGAAGTAAGCCCTTGCATCTTTAGGATTAA
>JANLHY010000380.1 GCA_024653795.1 Candidatus Brocadiaceae bacterium
CGCAATCACTTGCCCTCCGTATCCATGTAATAATATCTGCCGTGTGGCTGCAACATTAAGCGCCAACCGGAAAAGTGTCAAAAACAACAATATGGAGGGAAACGTGGATAAATCCAGCGGCCCTTTTGCGTGGAGGGTAACCAACAGTAAAAGAAGGGTAACTGAAATGTTCACGGTAATAAGTATGTCGAGCAAAAACGGCGGTACCGGTATAATAAGTACCGCGAATATGCCTATCACCCCTATGGCTAACGCCATCTCGCCCTGTGATAACAACCAGCCCAAAGGCGTCTTTGCCATAGAATTTATTTTATTTGTTCCCATATTTAACCCTCATTTCCGCTCTTTCTTTAGTTGATATACATACGACAATACCTTCGCTACGGCATAATACAATTTTTGTGGTATTTCTTTTCCTATTTCAACTGTTTTATAAAGTGTTTGCGCAAGTGATTTGTCTTCTACTAACGGTATATTATGCTTCTTTGCAATGTCTTTGATGCGCTTTGCAAGCAGGTCGGCGCCTTTTGCAACTACCGTAGGCGACTTCATTACAGTACTTTCATATTTTAACGCAACTGCGTAGTGTGTGGGATTGGTTACCACAACATCAGCCGTAGGAACTGCCGCCATCATGCGCTTCATAGCCATTTGGCGTTGTACAGCCCGAATCTTTCCTTTGATTAACGGGTCGCCCTCTGTCTCTTTTCCCTCGTCTTTCACTTCTTGTTTTGTCATACGCAGGCTACGCTTATACTGCCACTTTTGATAAAAGAAATCCAGAACTGCCAGAATCAGCAATGCCGCTGCTATGCGTAAACTGAGAGTATACATCGATTTTGTCATCATTCCGAATATCTGTGCAGGGCTAAGGTCAAAGGCATGCATGAGGTCGTTGAATTCCTTCTTGATTATTAAAAAAGCCAGCCCTCCAACCACAAGGAGTTTCAACACTGAAAAGAACATCTTTACAAGTGACTTTGTTGAAAACAGCTTTGTTGCCCCCGCTATGATATTGAGTTTGTTAATATCAAACGTCAAAGCCTCAAAACTAAATATAAAGCCTGTTTGGTAATAAGATATGGCCAATCCAATGAGCAATAATCCGCCAAGAATAGGCAAAAGGATCTTCGCTAACCCGTAGATATGATTTATGAATACATCTATCGCAGCGCTTTGATTAAAATCCTTGTACGGCAAATTCCCAAGGGTTTGCTTCATAGCGCTGGTCAAGCTATTATAGGTAATTACACCAAGAACATATATGATCACTATGCCAGCCAATAAGATAACCGCATTATTAAGGTCGGGACTAAACGCAACATTTCCCTTATTACGCGCCTTACCTATACGCTTGCCGGTAGGTTGTTCAGTTTTTTCTGTGTCAGAACTAAATCCCATCTTTCCAACCTCACATAGTTGATAATAAGGATATCATGCCTTTTTCGAAATGAAGCATATACGATTTCATTATATTGATTACAAACGGAATCGACACAATAAGTATAAAAAACCCTATAATTATTTTTATGGGAAAGGCGACTATAAACACATTGATCTCCTGTGCAACCTTCGTCATCAATCCTAACGCTACTACGGACAATAACAAAACCAGTAATGCGGGGGCAGATATCTTAATGCCCATCAAAAAAAGAGATTTAAAGATAGCAAGTACCTTCATAAGTGTTACCGTAGTATAGTTAAAACTCCCCAGTGGAATCATTGAGAAACTTTGTGCAGTTGTTTTAATAAACCAATGATGCCCGT
>JANLHY010000188.1 GCA_024653795.1 Candidatus Brocadiaceae bacterium
GTGTCCTGCGCAGTAATTTGAAATCCATGAAAATCCGTATTCGTCTGTTTAAAAGATACCAGGATATCCACAATCTCACCTGGCGCACATTTGTCTAACACAAATAACATAAACCTACTCTTACCAGAATTAATGGGGTACTGGTAATGGCATCCTAAACTACCACAGGTAGACCAACCAGGAGCAGCAAACATTACATTGAATTTATCAATCCCAGCGCCGAGACAGGCTATAGGCGCACCGTCTGAGCGGGCATACGTTGAATTGCAAACTATACCTGACGAAAACATACCCAAAATAATTATAAAACAAATTTCTTTTAATCTAATTTTCACATTTTTAATCCTTTTTACCCGACGATGTTGATTTAATCAGGTCTATACCGTAATTTACCGGCACACCAAAATTAGATCCACGAAATCCAGGGAAGACCCCGTAATTAATTCCGATTACCTTCCCTTTATTATTAAAAATAGGCCCGCCGCTGCCCCCAGCGGTGGTTTGAGCATCGTATACAATCCTATTTTGCATAATATCGCTTAAATGCCCTTGTGTTGAAAGCGGCCTGATCAGACCCCAATTTGATAATTCCTGCACCAAGGGAACGAACGGCATGTTAAAAAGTTGCCTTACAATCTCCGGGTCTGCCTTTGCAAAAATAGCGCCCACCCCTGCCGGATATCCTAACAATATTATGGGTTCACCTACCACAGCGCCGCGTCCCGTGTAGTCTAATGCGAGAACAGGGATTTTGGCGCCCTGCATATCTATGCGAAGCAGTGCAACATCTGCTTCATCAGAAATTTTCTCTACCTTCAAAGGAAACGGTTCTTTAATACCAGGGAAAAATGCCCTGAATACCTCAAACCTCGGCTTTATAGTTGGGCCTAATTGGATATAATAGGGAGACATTTCCATTTCCCACCATGGCTCGGCAATATGACGATTTGTCAGGATCAAACCATCAGCACTGACCAGGAAGCCGGTACCTGTGTATTCATTGATACCCCCTTGGCCCCTGCCCATCATCATGAGTGGTTCACCAGCCTCTTCGTCAAAATAATAAAAGGTACCCTGGATCAGACATATCCCCCCACTATAAGTCTTAATTATATTCTCAGCAACAGACCTCTCTACCTCAAGTGTTCGTACTATTTCTACCGTCTTCGACAGTCTGACGTATTGGTTATAAAAATATAACACCAAACTACCAACGACGATAAATAAGATAGTAATAATCCCTACCTTAAAAGGATGGGAGGATTGGGTAAATGCCTCCCACAGAAGTTGCTTAAAAAATGCCGTTGCCGTGTTAAGCCGTCCTCTTCGAGAGGAACGTGCAATACCTAACGAATCTTCCAGCATCTCAGACAAAGGTTTACATACATCTGCTTCATCCGTTTTAATTCGAAATCGCACCCTAGGACCACCAGCGCCAAACTCTATCAAGTCACCGTCTTTCAGTACAATTTCGTTAATTAATCTATTGTTTACCAGTGTTCCTTTTAAACTTCCCTTATCGCGTAATATATAATCACATTCATTTAATTGCATTTCGGCATGATGACTGGATGTGTTACTATCTATATTGGGATCAAAACGAAGGTCATTTGAAGAGTCTGTTCCAATATATATCTTTTCAGAAGCAAAGACTTCCGTATTGCCTCGGTGACTACCTGATAAATGGACAAAGACGGCCTTCAAAGGATGTTTTCCTTGTTGTTTTATAAAAATTAGTTACAAAACGAGGTACGAAGTACGATTTTAAATCCCAAATCGTAAATCTATATCGTTGCTTCGCAAGCGTTGTGAATTGATACCAATTATACAATGGCAATTTTATAAGGTCAACTTTTTAAGTTTAATTTCTCCTGAATCATCCTGAGCATCTCTGCCGCTTCTATCACATGAGGAACTGTCGTTCTGTCAGCTCCTGTTTTCTCCCATTCTTTACTTTCTGCTATATCAAATGCCCTTGATATGATGAATACGTTTGGATTACATTCTTTTGCAAATCGAATGGCTATTTGTTTGGTCCTCATATCGGGCAACGCTAAAATCAATACTGAGGCTTCATCTACATTCGCCATTTTTAAAATCTCCGGGCTGACTGCATCCCCGTAAATATAAGAACATCCAATCTTTTTAATTTCATCTATTTTCCTCGGATCATGCTCGATTATGAGTATATCGCCCTTTTCTTTTAGCTCTTTAGCCAAATAGCTTCCTGTCCTTCCATAACCACAAATAATTGTATGCCCTCTGAGATTTAATTTTATTTCGGGATATTCTCTGTAACTCTGCACAGGCTTCCATTCTGATAAATATTTCACAAAAGGAAGTTTGTTTATTATTTTACAAGCACACCCGGCCCTTCTCGCAAAAAAAGGCGTCGTAAGGATTGTAATCAAAGTAACAGCGATTACGGAAGAGTAAAGTTCTTGCGAGACCTGTCCGTACATTTGTCCTACTGCAAGGAGTATGAATGAAAATTCTCCAATTTGCATAATGAGCAAAGCGGCCTTAGCGCTGGTTTCAACGCTATACCCGAATAATTTAATAGTGACAATCGAAGTTGTAAATTTTCCCAGCAGTACGAGCAATACTAAACCTAAAACAAGATAAATTTCGCTAAAAACCAACATCGGATTGATTAACATGCCCATGGAAACAAAGAAAATAACAACAAAAATATCCCGGAAAGGTTGTATTTGCACTGATATTTCTGCATTATATTTTGCTTCTGATAACGTAAATCCAGCAATGAATGCTCCTAATGCTACAGTAAGACCTACTGCATAAGTTGACAAAGGAATGCCAACCGCAAGGGCAAATATCGACAAAAGGAACATTTCTCTGTTGCGTGATTTTATAATATACGTCAACACCTTTGGCAAAACCATTCTACCCACATATACGATAAAAAATACCAGCAATAAGCTCTCTACGATGGTCATTAAAAGGTTCCGTAAGTTTCCCTCTTTGATTGCTTCAAAATTTGATATAAAAAATATCATCATTACAACCATCAAATCCTGCACAATTACAAAACCAGTCGTAATTCTGCCGTGCAAGGTATACATTTCTCCTCGCTCCATAAGTGTTTTCATAACAGTCATGGCGCTGCTGATCGCCAGAATCATTCCCAATAATAAGGAATTATATGTGCTCCAGCCCAAATACTTTGACAGGAAAAACCCCAACGATACCATTACAACAACCTGAAAAGCGCTCCCCAGAATGGAAATCTTCCATATCGTCTTTAATTTCGGAAAATTGAGTTCTACTCCTTTCACAAACATCAACAATGCCACGCCCACCTCTGCCAAGGCCTTTACTTCGCTTAGATTTCTTATCAACTGGAATCCATATGGCCCGATTAATACCCCGGCAAAAATGTAAGCCAGGACAACGGACTGCTTAAATTTGTGTGCAATAAATCCAATGAGAAAGGAAGCTGATATGATTATTGCGATGTCAATAATTAAAGTAAGTGATTGTAGATCGTGCATGTTTATATTTTACCCTATTAAATAAATAATGAATAATGTTTAACAGGGCAGGCAAGGAATTTCGAACGGGGATAGCCCACAAAACACGCGAAAGAACACGAAAATAATTTTCTTTTCTTTCGTGTATTTCGTGGGTGAGTAGTTATTGTAAAGTTTTCTTACTTCGACATTCATTATTCCTTGTTCGATATTCGATATTGGAATCCTCATTTGTAGAGACGCCCCGGCGGGGCGTCTCTACTATCCCAACCTGATAAAAAAATAGCAAAAATAAATTAGGCTGCCTGCGGCAGCGACTTTAGGTAGCCTGCGTGGAACTGTCGACCTGCCTGTGCGTCGCACGCAGACAGGCGGGCTGAGCATTGTATACAGGCAATGGCGCAGACTAAAGTCTGCGGCTACCAGTTGTGTGGGTGAAGCGAAGCGCACCCATCAACAATAAATGTCCATAGAAATTGATGGGTCTGCTTCGCTTGACCCATCCTACCATCTATTTTCTTTTCGTCTTCCTTGCAGGCAATAAATTGCCTGCCTACTATCAATAGCCCTCATGGGCTAAAGATGTGGGTAATGATAAGCCCCTGGTGGGAGAGGCTAGGGGAGGGGGTGAACTGTTACGCCTTAGCTACGATAACATGCGTCTTTCAGCACGGCTATAAAAGGCAGATTTCTATATTTGTTATTGTAGTCCAATCCGTAGCCGACAACAAAGTCGTCCCCAATGTCAAAACAGCAGTATTCGGGCTGGATATTAAAGCGTCTCCTGCTTGATCGGTTCAAAAGAACACAGCTTTTGAGAGTTATGGGTTTGTATTTCCTTATATCATCCAATACTCTTTTCAAAGTGCTTCCCGTGTCGGCAATGTCATCGATCACCAACACATGTTTACCCTCTATGTCGATCTTAAATTGACGATTGATCTTAGTTTCTGTCGTTGGAAAAGTAGACTCGCCGTACGTAGCGGCATCGATAGTATCCAGTCTGATAGAAAAAGGAATCAACCGAATCAAATCCGCAAGAAACACAAGACTTCCATTGAGGATCGCAATGATTGTCCACTCTTTGCCTGTATAATCAGAAATCAATGTCTTCGATAATTCAAGGAGTTTATTTCGTATCTGATCTTCGCTGATTACAATCTTCGCAATATCTTTTTCCACTTCCTCCATCCTCCATTTTAATTATTTCCGTTGTAACAATTTAGGTAATAGTTCAGCTATCTTAGACAGGATGAACAGGATTTACATGATAATTTCTTCATCCTGTATATCTTTTACTTTAAATCCTTAATTCATCCTGATTATCCTGTTAATCCTGTCAAATCTTTTTCCTCCGGTGAACTATTACAATTATTTTTCATCGTTCTCTCCGCTCCATTTCAAGCTGTTTCAGTATGCGATTTTCCTCAAAAACCCCTTCAGTATTTCCCAGTTTATCGTAAATTGCAAGCAGAATACTGTGTGCCTTTTCCGATTTCGGATTCAATTGAATTGTCTTTTTAAGCTCTGCAATTGCCTCATCATACATATTCTTCTTATAGTAACATACTCCCAGAAAATAATGGCCATCTTCCAAATCAGGATTAATTTCTACTGCCTTTTTACACGCATTAAATGCTTCTTCCTGTTTTTCGATCAGACTGTAGGCAACTGCCAGATAAAGATATCCTTCAGCTTCTTTTTTGTCTTTTTTCGCAGCATACAATTCTATCGCTTTTTTATATTCAGAAATTGCCTCTTCGACTTTCTCTTTAGCCACATAGGCAAAGGCGATATTATAATATGCCTTCGGT
>JANLHY010000387.1 GCA_024653795.1 Candidatus Brocadiaceae bacterium
GGAAGGGGCATTTCCCCAATTCGATTAAGGAGTTCTTTTACAGTATTCTTTTTGTTAAATTCAATAAGCCATGCGCCTTCTTCAGTCCTGTCGAGCAGCCTTGCCGCGATACTGTTGTTGTCGACATAGATTTCTTCACCCGTTTTCAATTTTGCGTTTGACTTTATTAATACCTTCCAGCGATTTTCTCCTATTTCTTCAATGAATAGCAATTCAATAGAAGCGCCGCCAATCCTATTCCCCAGTAAACGGGCAGGAAGTACCTTTGTATCATTCAAGACCAAAAAATCCCCCTGAGAAAAATAATCTGTAATTTCACAAAATTTCCGATGCTCTATCTTACCCGTATTCCGATAGAGTACCAATAGCCTGGAATCATCACGATTTTCAAGCGGTTGTTGGGCAATGAATTCCTTTGGAAGATTATAGTCGTAATCGGATAGTTTGGTATAAATTTGCACAAGCTTAGTTTATGTATAGGAATTTCAATTTTTTGTGATTCCCTCTAGAAAGAGGGGATAAGGGGTGCGCAGAGACGCCCTGCCAAGGTGTCTGTACCTCGCAACACACCCCCAGCCCCTCTTTTTAGAGGGGCGCTTAAAAGGTGCTGCCAAAGGTAGCCTAATTAAAATATGATACATCTGAAAAATAATATCAGATTTATACGATTTGTGAATTTAAAAATAAATTTTAAATATTTTTTGAAAAATATCATAACAAGAAAAACACAATCCATTGTATTTATAAAAATAAATAGTACAACAATTATAATAGCAAACAAACCAAAATAAGTTGTGCTTAAAATAACAATAAAAATATTTCTTGACAAATAAATAAAAAAGTATATTGTCATTGCCGTAAGAAGTGGTAAAAAGTGTGGACAAGTGGGGAAAAATGACAATGTTCACCGGTGAGTACCATCACACGATAGATGACAAAAATAGACTGGCCATACCAGTTCCTCTTCGAGATAGTATTGATGTGAAGACGGACGGAAAAGGATACTTCGTAACACGAGGACTCGACGAGTGCCTATTCATGTATACTCCCAGCGAATGGCAGAAGGTCGTTTCGAGAATAGAACAAATCTCTTTTACAAACAAAAAGGCGCGTCAATTTCAGCGCCTTTTTTTTTCTAAGGCACAAAAAATTCCAGATTGTGACCAACAAGGGCGCATTTTGATTCCGCAATATTTGAAAGAACTCGCTAAGATTCAAAAGAATGTTGTAATTGTCGGAGTCAGCAGTCGTATTGAAATCTGGGATGAGAGAAATTGGCAGAATTACGAGTCAGAACATGAAAAGGGATTTGAAGGGATAGCAGAGGATTTATTTTCAATCGGGTAATTCTGTCCCTGAAATCAGATAGAAAGAGTCTGCGCAATGGTACATAGAATGATAAAAAATGGGTGACATAACAGACATGCCTCTTCACAAGCCTGTAATGGTTGAGGAGGTGTTAGATTACTTGCATCCGCAGCCAGGACACATAATCCTGGATTGTACTGTAGGAGGCGGTGGACATGCGATCAAAATACTGGACAAAATCAAACCCGATGGATTTTTGATTGGTATCGACAAGGATATGGAAATATTGCAAACTACTAAGCAATCTTTATCAAAAACAGCAGGTAAATTTAAGCTTTATCATGCAGATTATTCCGATATCGACGAAGTATTGCGTCAAGCTGATATCGATAAGGTTAACGGTGTTTTACTTGATTTGGGAGTGTCCTCTCTGCAGTTTGATCAGGCAGATCGTGGCTTCAGCTTCGCAAAAGAAGCGCCACTGGATATGAGGATGGATCGTTCTTGCGGCATTACTGCACAAAATTTAATCCGTAGGCTTTCCGAGACAGAGTTAGCAGAATTACTGTGGAAATACGGAGAAGAACGGCGGTCAAGAAGAATTGCGAGGGCCATACTAAAAGAAGAAAAGGGGGTGGGTATTACCACAACAAGACAGTTGGCTGCTATCGTCGAACGAGTTGTACCAAGAGGCAAAGGCAAGATACATCCCGCAACAAGAGTATTCCAGGCGCTGAGGATTGCTGTAAATAAAGAACTGGAAAATTTAGAAATCTTCCTGGACAAAATCTATAACTATATGGCAGTAGGCGCACGCATTGTAATTATAAGTTTTCATTCTCTTGAGGACAGGATTGTAAAGAATAAATTTATTGAAAAGGCAAAACAAAACATATTCAGGGTACTTACGAAAAAACCAATAACTCCTCGTGAGGCTGAAATAATGGAAAATATAAGAGGCAGGAGCGCAAAACTAAGGGCAGCGGAAAGGATTTGAAATGGGTATATCACGAATATTGTTAGTGTTTACTATTGCTATCATTATGGCAATGTTTCTGGTGTGGGAAAGGAATAAGATGATAGAATTAGGATACCAGGTAGCCAG
This sequence comes from Candidatus Brocadiaceae bacterium, assembly GCA_024653795.1. Classification (GTDB taxonomy): domain Bacteria; phylum Planctomycetota; class Brocadiia; order Brocadiales; family Brocadiaceae; genus Wunengus. The sequence goes on from JANLHY010000387.1 coordinate 2,414, forward strand.
GCTCCAGAAAAATTGCACTGAATTATCAGAAAAAAACAGAAAATTGAACTATCATGTTGATCGGCTTAAATCACCACAAATTATTGTTTATAAAATACAATCACTAAAAATGCCCCTTATTCCACAAGATGAAACGTCAGGAATTATCATGATGGGACAGGCAAAGTTCCAGGAGAATGTGGCTAAATCACTGAAAACGAGCCTGAATAAAGACTTACATACCCAAAAAGGCCAAATTTTAAATTGCTGTTCATTACACAATTAAAACTTAAATTAATATATAATAAGAGTCGTTTCTGTTGTGCCCTCCTCCCGGACGCTTTCGGGGTAATGTTGTTTTATCTCGAAAGCGTTCGTTAATTTGTTCATATTTAATTGTTTTAGTTTAGCGTACTTTTACGGAATTGCCAAAGTGCTACCTTTAAAAAAACATAAATTTTGGGCAAATATTATTGGCGTTTTTCTCATTATGGCTTTTATTACACTCGCTGTTCATATCGGGCGTATCCAGCTCGTTGATCATGAGAAATATATTAAACTAGCACAAGCGCAGCAATGCAAAAAGATAGAATTACCCGCCAGAAGAGGTTCAATCCTGGATCGAAATGGAATTAAACTTGCCGAATCTTTACAGGTAGGATCTGTTTATGTAGATCCCGCAGAAATTGAAGACATCTCTATTGTTGCATATCAGTTAAGCAAACTCTTAAAACTTAATTCATCAAAATTAGTAAAACAACTTAACAGAGACAAGCGATTTATTTGGATTAAACGGAAGGTTAGTGATGAAGAACTTAACGCAGTCGCGAAATTGTCTCTAAAAGGTGTTTATATTAAATACGAGTATAGCCGATTTTATCCCAATCAACAGCTAGGCAGTCATATTCTTGGGTTTACCGATGTTGACGAGAAGGGACTTGAAGGTGTCGAGCTGTCATTTGATAGCGTACTATCAGGAAAACCAGGGTTCAAACTAATTAACCGAGATGCGCTTCAACGCCAAATTATCATGCCCGGCGCAGAGGAACAAATGCCGAAGCATGGAGATAATGTGATGCTGACGATTGACGCCAATATCCAGCGTTTTGCCGAAGAAGAATTGGAAATTGCTTATAAAAAATGGACACCAACCTCTGCAACAGCCATTGTAATGGACCCAATGACAGGCGAAGTGCTGGCTATGTGTAATTACCCTACTTATGATCCCAACCATTTCAAGAAGTATCTTCCCGGCAGTAGAAGGAATCGGGCTATCACTGATTGTTATGAGCCCGGATCGATAATGAAGCCCATTGTAATTTCAGGTATATTCGAACAATGCCTGGTAAAACCCGACGACGTTCTCTTTTGCAATAATGGATCTTGTGAAATTGAAGGCAGGGTTCTGCGTGATACTCATGGAGGACATGGCAATCTTACTGTTTCCGAAATTGTAATTTACTCCAGTAATATTGGAATGGCAAAGTTAGGTATGCTTATGGGAAATGAAAAGATGTATCGATATCTTAAGCAATTCAATTTTGGAGAAAAAACGGGGATTGAGTTGCCGGGAGAAATTAGCGGTATCTTTCGTCCTTTAAAACAGTGGTCGAGAAAGTACTCTCTCGTCTCTATTTCAATAGGACACGAGATAGCCGTTACTCCGCTTCAGTTTATTACTGCTTTTTGCAGCATACCAAATGGGGGTCTCTTGCTCGAACCAACAATAATAAAATCAACGACAAATAATGACAGCAAAACAAAAGAAGAATTTCAAAGTCTTCAACCAGTGAGACGTGTAATCAATGCAAACATTGCGCGTAATATAATGAACCCTATATTGAAGAAAGTCGTTACAAAAGGCACAGGGAAAAATGCAAACCTGCTGGAATATGATGTCGCTGGAAAGACGGGCACATCACAAAAAGCCGATGGTGACGGCGGCAGATATTCTCATGAAAAATATGTTGGCTCTTTTATTGCCTATGCACCTGCTGAGCGTCCTCGTATTTGTGTGTTAGTTATGATTAATGAGCCACGAAATGGCGCATATTATGGCAGTATCGTAGCAGCTCCCGTTGTAAGAGAAATTATTAGACGTTCACTCCTTTATCTAGGTGTAGAACCTTCAAAATTTCAAATAGCAATGCAATAATGTAATCTCTTATATACTGGTATAAGGAGGTGATGAGCGACTTTAATGGCATTGAAAATGCATGGAATTATGTGATAAAGTATCTTTAATATAATGATTTATGAAAAGACTTGTCCTCATGAAAATGGGGAATCGGGGGATAAATATGACACATAAGGAAATTGAAAAACAGAATTTCATTTTATGGTACAGTTTGTATGCCAATGAAAAAGAGTTGGAAATGGCCCGAACCAATAACACGGAAACACTTAATAGGCTTTTGAAAGAATATGCTGAAGAAATTGATAAGATTAACAAATCAAGACGTTTTTATGAACGGATTATTCAGCCAGCAAGCGGACAAATACAGGGTTTCGATGCAGCATTGGAAATAAATTATTCTTCATATGAGAGAAAAAGTACCGTTTTGGAGGGGATGCGCCAATAGGCATGAAATTAAGTGAACTTTGTTCTTGTTTAAAAGAACACCAATCTTATGATTTTGTGGAAAAGGAAGTTTATGGAATAACACATAACTCCCAAAAAGTAAAAGGGGGTTATGTATTTGTCGCCATTAAAGGCCATAAGTTGGATGGGCATGATTTTATTGTTGATGCAATGGAAAGAGATGCTACTGCTCTTGTCGTAGGAAAAAGGATAGAAATAACTTCACGGATACCACAAATTGTTGTGCCGAATACCCGCAAGGCCTTGGCGTTGCTTAGCAATCATTTTTATGGTGAACCTTCTTCTAAAATGACGGTAATCGGTATTACAGGAACGAACGGAAAAACAACAACTTCATATCTCACAAAATCAATAATTGAGGCCTCCGGCAAGAAGGCAGGACTGATTGGTACAATTCAATATCAAATAGGAAATAGAGTGATACCGGCTCAAGAAACGACCCCAGAATCCGTTGAAATTCAGAGTTATCTTTCTGAAATGCTTAAATCCGACATAAAACACGCCGTAATTGAGGCATCCTCTCATGCCCTCTCTCAGCACAGATTAGATGGAGTCCGTTTTAGTTCTGCAATCTTTACAAATTTATCAGTTGAGCATCTCGATTATCATGAAAATATAAAAAATTACAGAACAGAAAAACTCAAACTGGTAAAAGGGCTAAGTAGAGATGCATTTGCGATACTCAATGCCGACCATAATGCCAGCAAACATTTTGCTGAATGTACGAAATCACAAGTAGTATGGTATGGTATAAAAAGAAAGAAAGCAGATGTAATGGCAGAAATTATAAATATGAACGCCGATACAACACAATTTTTATTAAATTCCCCTTGGGGCAAAACCATTATCAACTTAAACTTGGTAGGTAAACATAATGTTTATAATGCATTGGCTGCAGCGACAAATGGTTTGGCGCTGGGTTTTAAAATCGACACGATAAAAACCGGTATTGAATCTTTAAGCGGAGTGCCTGGACGTCTGGAAAAAATTGACTACGGTCAGGATTTCCACATTTATATTGACTTTGCACATACACACCAAGCGTTACAAACTATTCTGAGTACTATCCGTGCAACAACAACTGGACGCATCATATTGGTCTTTGGCTGTGGCGGAGACAGGGATAGAAAGAAAAGGCCGAAGATGGGACACATTGCAGAAAGATATTCAGACCTTTTCTGGATAACAAGTGATAATCCCCGTTCCGAGGATCCCCTCAAAATTATCCATGAGATTCAAAAAGGAATAAAGAAAACCGTTTCTTGCCGGGTACAACCCGACAGAAAAATCGCCATTGAAGAGGCCATTATGGAAGCAAAAAAGGGGGATGCTGTAGTCATTGCCGGAAAGGGTCACGAACAATATCAAATACTAAAAAATACCGTTATTCCATTTGACGATCGTGAAGTTGTAAAACAAGCATTACAAAACACTATGGCCTTACACACGGTTAATAAGGTAATGTCAAAACTTTTACGAGGAGTGATTATGGGAAAGACAATCAACCATCTATACAAATCTGAACAAAAAATCTTTCTGCCACATTTGTTTATTGCAGCAAAAACATCGAGCGTACCCTCTTCGATTTATAACAAAATAAATAATTGGTTCTCAACGTTCAGTGATTTCATTGAATGTCCTTCTTTCTACGAAGGCGAAATCACGAATACCTCAGGGTTTGAGAACAAAATATTATAGATTAACAAAATTAAGCAACTTTGGTAAGGGTAATAAAATGGAAATCCTATCCCTCGATGAGATTGTAAAAGTTATTTGCGGGCAGACAATATCCGGCGATAGAGCTGCAAAGATAAAGGGCATATCTACGGACAGTCGAACTATTAAGCCAGGAGATTTATTTTTTGCGCTCAAAGGGGAACGTCTTGACGGCCATCAGTATATTACGCAG
>JANLHY010000394.1 GCA_024653795.1 Candidatus Brocadiaceae bacterium
CGTGATTGGTCACATAAAAAATTTCTTTACAGGACGGCAATTTTGAATTCTTTTCTCATACAAACAATACGATTTCTGTTTGTTCTCGTCTTTTTGTTAATCTCGAACATATCCAGTTACGCAGAGGGTTTGTTGTCTGTAAAGAATATTGTACAGCGTCCCTTTTCCCTATCAGCCGAACGCATCAGCACGTGGAAAAAAGATGGAGTTCGTGTATTTGTCGCCAGTAAGGATGTGAGGATATTACAAGGCCCATTTCAGATTACCGCAGATTCAACTGTTTGCTGGTTTCAGGAGGAAGAGGCTGCACAATATACAGAGGCGACTATGGAGGTGTATTGTGAAGGTAATGTTACCATCCTGCAGGATGAAAACTACGAAAAATTTGAACAGGTGTACCTGAGATTTGAGACAATGACCGGTATCATGGTTAATCCTGATATACAGCCGATAGCAACGTTTGAAGAGCCACAAAAGACGGATACTGTCCTGCGGGGCGAGGAAATCCGTTCGCTGAAAAAAGAAGAGTATCTATCTACTGAAATACCTTCAAAAGTTCCAACTGCCGGAGATCCTCCACAGGAGGAGATCGTGGATATTATTGCGGATAATATTGATTCATGGGAAGAAGGCGATAAACGGGTGGTTGTAGCCATTGGAAATGTGAAAATTAAAAAGCTGGATGCGACTATAGATGCAGATAGTGTAATTTTGTGGTTTGACAAAAAAGATGGGAAGGATTCGACTCCATTGGGGAAGTCCTTTAGTGAGATGTATGCGGAAGGGAATGTGACAATGCGTCGTAAAGACGATGTGCTGATTGCCGACAAGATATTTGAGAATGCAAAGGAAGATAAAGGCATTCTTATTAACAGCCAGATAAAAACAAAAATTCAGAGACAGAAAAAAGATAAAATAACTGATGCATCAGAAACCAAAGGGCGTAGACAAAAAAGTAAGGCGCCCCTTTTGGAAGGAATGCCTGCCTATATTAGCGGAGAAGAGATAAAGCATGTGAGCAAAGATCAGTATGAAATTAAGAATGGTGTAATCACCACGTGCGGTTATGGACACCCTCACTACCATTTTAAAGGAAATAAGATCAGGCTGGTTCAAAGGGGTGAACATAATATCGTATCTTCTACGCATAATACATTTTATATGGATAAATAT
>JANLHY010000396.1 GCA_024653795.1 Candidatus Brocadiaceae bacterium
CTTCCATAGGTTCAATAACTACCCTGTCATCTAACGGTCTGATCATTTTCGTATTACCTCCTCATGAAAAATAAACAATAAAATTCTTCGTATCAAAATTTATATTATTGAATTACATTCCCATTCCGCCCATACCTCCCATTCCACCCATACCGCCCATGCCGCCACCCATACCTCCTGGCATCTTCTCATCCCCCTTTTTTGGGATATCGGTAATGATACATTCTGTGGTTAAGAGGATTCCAGCAATACTCACGGCATTCTGCAATGCACACCTTGCTACCTTTGTAGGATCTATAACGCCTGCATCCATCAGATTGCAGTATGTTTCCTTCTCTGCGTCATAGCCATAGGACTTATCTTTGGATTCCAATATCTTTCGAACAACCACAGATCCCTCCAGCCCTGCATTTTTAAATATCTGTTTTGCGGGAGCGGATAGGGCTTTCTTTACAATATCAACACCCATAGCCTCATCACCTTTCAGTTTGAGATCATTCAAAACCTCTGCTGCCCTCAACAGTGCGACACCACCACCAGGCAATATCCCTTCTTCAATCGCCGCCCTCGTGGCGTGCAATGCATCTTCAACCCTGGCCTTCTTTTCCTTCATTTCACTTTCTGTAGCAGCTCCAACGAATATCTGGGCAACGCCTCCAGCAAGTTTCGCAAGTCTCTCCTGTAACTTTTCCCTATCATAATCTGACGTCGTAGCTTCAATTTCATTGCGGATTTGTTTGATACGTCCGGCAATGGTACTCGAACTGCCTGCACCCTGAATGATCGTTGTATTATCCGCATCGATGGTTACCTTCTTTGCCCTTCCCAAGTCGCAGATATCAATGCTTTCCAACTGAATTCCGAGGTCTTTAAATATCGCCTTACCATCCGTAAGAACGGCAATATCATCGAGCATTGCCTTTCTGCGATCGCCATACCCGGGAGCCTTTATCGCTGCGCAGCTAATTGTGCCTCGCAGTTTATTAACAACGAGAGTGGCTAATGCCTCGCCCTCTACATCTTCTGCAATAACCAAAAGGGGCTTACCCGTCTTTGCTA
>JANLHY010000399.1 GCA_024653795.1 Candidatus Brocadiaceae bacterium
TCTTCTCCTATTGCGGAAATTTGTGATGCAAAGTCCGCGAAAGGGCAGAAAAATATATGGGAATCAGTGCCAAAAGTCAGTCAGATGCAATCAGAAGCAGGTGTTGCAGGGGCAGTACATGGTTCTCTTACTACCGGAGCAATGGCCACAACTATTTCCGCGTCTCAGGGCCTTCTCTTAATAATTCCAAATATGTACAAAATTGCTGGTGAGCTGACAGCAACAGTATTTCATATAACTGCCCGTTCTCTTGCCGCACAGGGACTATCCATCTTTGGAGACCATTCAGACGTAATGGCAGCACGTTCTACCGGCTTTGCCATGTTATGTTCTCAAAACGTACAGGAAGCAATGGATTTTGCGCTTATCGCTCAGGCAGCCACACTTGAATCAAGAATCCCGTTCATGCATTTCTTTGATGGATTCAGAACTTCCCATGAGGTCCAGAAGATTGAAGAAGTCAGTTTTGACGATATGCGTGCCATGATAGATGATGATCTTGTAATTGCCCATCGCAAAAGAGGTCTTACCCCTGATCGTCCAAGTATTCGTGGTACGTCACAGAATCCGGATGTGTATTTCCAGGGGAGAGAAACTGTAAACAAATACTACGACGCAACACCCGGTATAGTTCAGAAGGCAATGGACAAGTTTGCCGAAATAGTCGGGCGTAAATATAAGCTGTTTGATTATCTGGGTGATCCGGATGCAGAACGTGTAATTGTGGTAATGGGTTCAGCAAGTGAGGTAGCACTGAATACCGTAAATGCACTAAATGCCAAAGGGGAAAAACTCGGAATTATTCTTGTCAGGCTTTACAGACCATTTGATATAGAGGCATTTAACGGAAGTTTACCATCAAGTGTTAAATCAATTGCAGTGCTTGACCGTACTAAGGAACCCGGTGCAATTGGAGAACCTTTATATCTTGATGTCCGAACAGCCATTGGCGAGATGATGGACAAAGGCACATCAAAACTAAAAAAATATCCAAAAATAATCGGTGGACGTTATGGTCTGGGTTCAAAGGACTTTACTCCAGCGATGGTAAAGGCAATATATGATAACCTTTCATCAGAAAAACCTAAAAACCATTTCACAATAGGAATTAATGATGATGTCGTCGGCACAAGCCTTGATTTCGATGAATCTTTTGATATCGGAGACAAAGGTGAATTCAGGTCACTATTCTATGGTTTAGGGGCTGACGGCACTGTAGGCGCAAATAAAAATACCATTAAAATCATCGGAAATGAAACGGATAACTACTCACAGGCATACTTCGTTTATGATTCTAAAAAATCAGGTGCGACTACAGTCTCTCATCTTCGTTTCGGAAAAGATAAAATACAAAAACCATATCTCATCAAAAAGGCAAATTTCATTGCATGTCACAATCCTTCGTTTCCGGATAAGATAGATATGCTTTCAAACGCGGAAGATGGAGCAACATTCCTTCTTACCACAGCTCACGGTAAAGATGATGTTTGGGACACATTGCCTGTTGAAGTACAGGAGCAGCTAATATCTAAAAAGATGAAATTCTACATTATAGATGCCATTGCACTTGCTGAAGAGATTGGTCTTGGTGCGAGGATAAACATGATCATGCAAACAGCTTTTTTTGTTATATCAGGAATTCTCCCTAAAGAGGACGCCGTTAAATCAATAAAAACTGAGATTAAAAAGACATATATGAGGAAGGGCGAAGACATAGTAAATTTAAATTATAAAGCTGTGGATATCGCATTACAGAATATTGTTGAGGTTCCAGTCCCTGTTAAGGCTACCAGCTGTAAATGCATGCGCCTTCCTGTACCTGAACATGCACCTGAATTTGTAAAAAACGTAACTGCTAAATTGCTGGCTGACAAAGGAGATTCCCTCCCTGTATCAGCAATGCCTGCTGATGGGACATGGCCAACGGGAACCACTCAATATGAAAAACGTAATATCGGTATTAACATACCTGTATGGGAACCTGATGCTTGTATTCAATGCGCCCAGTGCTCATTTGTTTGCCCGCATGCCAGTATAAGGGTAAAAGCATACAACCCTTCAGAA